>NZ_JAGDFV010000069.1 GCF_017497985.1 Meiothermus sp. CFH 77666 | reverse complement strand
CGGTGAACCTCCTCTGCGGGATACCTCAGCACAAACTCGCCCCAGTCTTTCAACACCGCCTGGTTCTCCCTGAGCGCGAGCAGGTAGTGCCCCCACCGCCGCAGCCGTCTGGGTCTTGGTGTGGGCAGCATCCCCGGTAAGCACCCAGGGAATGCCGAACTCAGCCAGATCCGCCTCCAACGCCATCAACAACCGACGTCCCGCCACCGCCTCATCCCCCTGGACTTCCCTTTGCATCAGGCTCAGACCCAGCTGCCCCAGATAGGCGGATACCAGCACCAGAGCCCTATCCCCCACCCCCCTCCGGGCACTCCCCTTGAGGTGTTTGCCGTCCAGGCTGAGTGCTAACCACTCCTGCTCCTTGGCCTGACCCTGCTCCTGCAGAACCCTCCAGACCGCTTTAGTCCATTGCTTCAGGGCCTGCTCCAGCGCAGCAGCCTGTTGCTCCAAAGCCCACCCAAACCGATAGAGGGTGGCCCCGACCGCTGGCCCGCCGACCCAGGACCAGGCTGAGCAGCCAATCCCGCTGATCCTGCACCCACTGGGCAATCGCCAGCAGGTTGGTGCGTCCACTCCCCAGCCCCATCAGCACCAGCATGAACAACAAGCGCCAATCGTAGGTGGTGTTGTGGGCTCGCAGATCGGGTACTTCCATCAGGTAGGGAATCGGGCTGGG
>NZ_JAGDFV010000068.1 GCF_017497985.1 Meiothermus sp. CFH 77666 | reverse complement strand
GCTGCCCGAACTGAAGCCTCATCCCAGACGCAAGTGGGATTGGCGCCTGATCTTGAACGCTATTTTCTACGTGCTCAGAGGAGGCTGTGCCTGGCGGTTGATGCCCTCCGACCACGTGCCCTGGCAGACCGCCTACCACTACTTCAGGGTGTGGAGTTTGGATGGAACCTGGGAGCGGATCAACGGGAGCCTCCGGGCGCAGGTAAGGGTGGCCTCCGGGAGACACCCCGAGCCCACTGCCGGGATCGTAGATAGCCAGAGTGCCAAGACCGGTCGCCAGGGTGGGGAATGCGGGTTTGATGGACACAAGGGGGTCAAGGAACGCAAACGCTTCATCCTCACCGACACCCTGGGGCTGGTGCTCAAAGCCGATACACACGAGGGGGCTGGGGGAATCCAGCTGCTCCAAGAGGCCTTCCCGGACTTCCCCACCCTGCTCAAACTCTGGGTAGATCAGGGCTTCAGGGGTAGCTTCATTGACTGGGTGGCTGCAAACCTCCCCCTGGAGGTCGAGGTCTCCAAAGGTCTGGGCAAACCTGGGGAACCCGGCTTTGTGCCCGCTCCACGACGCTGGGTGATTGAACGCACCTTTGCTTGGCTCACTGGCTTCCGCCGGCTCACCCGTGATTTCGAACGCTTTGCCCGCACTACCGAGGCCATCATCTACGCCTGCATGACCCGCATCATGCTCGCTCGCCTGGCTAAAATCGTGTGAGGC
>NZ_JAGDFV010000067.1 GCF_017497985.1 Meiothermus sp. CFH 77666 | reverse complement strand
GGTAGTCATTTGAGATTATCACCGGTGGCTGGATGGAAAGACCTGATGGCGAAGGATGTCAGAGATAGACCAAATGCGGTCAGTGAGATGGGCAGCCATGGCCGGGGAACGGGGTTGGTAGCGTTTATTGCCTGAAGGTTGGGCTAAAGGTATTCGCAGCGAGCGATGGGGGCGAGCGAAGTTGTATACGGTCATGCGCCAGTGACCCCTGGCCTGGCGGGTCTCAGGGATACGGGCAAAAGCCAGGGTTTTACGCACACTAAAGCAATCCATCCGCCGGGCAGTGGCATTGTGGCGTTCAATGGCTGAGGTATTGGGCTTTTGATACCCTAAGCGGTCTAACTCACGCTGGACACGCTTGAATGAGCCATGAGCCAGGCGGGTACTGACCTCGACGACCCCTTTGCCTTCCCGACGCTTGACGATCTGGATATGGGCCTGGCGGCGGTTCAGCCGGTAACGCAGCTTGGGTTTCCGGCCCCGAGTGCCCTGGCGTTTGGGCTGGTAGGGCCTGCCAAACACCAGGGGAAAGAGGCTGGCATAGCCTTCCCAACCGTCGCTCAGCAATACCACCCCCTGGGGGTAGCGCAGACGGGTTTTCCCCTTAGAAAGCAGTTCTTGAGCTAAAGCTTCATTTCGCTGGCCCTGAACCCGTTCAACGATCAGCCGACTGTGGGGGTCGAATAGTTCTGCTTCCCAGCAGGGTTGGGCTTTACTCCCCACATATCCATGTCGTTCATCGGCTTGCAGGGCGGTGCAGGTCAAACCCTGTACCTGTTGCTCATGGAATAGCCGGCCATGCTCACCCACCAACCGCTCCAACCGAGCGATGCTTTCAAGGCTCACCTTGACCAATCGGGCGGTGGCGGCCTTGCT
>NZ_JAGDFV010000066.1 GCF_017497985.1 Meiothermus sp. CFH 77666 | reverse complement strand
CCAATCGTGGGAGATTGATTCGGCATGAAAGCCATCAGCCAGACCGCTACAGCTCTGGTTATGGATGGACACCAGCATCGCTTCCAGGTACGTCGCCAACGGGGTTATACGCATCTTGGGGTCTCCTATGCTGTCAGAAGACCCCTATTCTATCGCCTTTTTTTCTGGGTTGCGTAACTTGAGTAACCAGTCTCTCAAGCGAACCGGCGTTATTGCGAGGAGGCCTGAGGCTGACAAAGCAATCCAGAGGAGGCTTGCCAAACTAACGGCCGGATAGAGCGACCTGGATTGCTTCGCAGCCTGCAGGTGCTTGCAATGACATACTGATTCCAGAGTACAGGCATCTATACGACTGTGTATTTAGTTACCAAACCACCGGTGAAGCTCACTTTATGTGGAACACATATCTGCGAGTCATGGCGTCTATACTGCCGTAATTCACAAACATTATATTTCCTCGCTTGTTCATAGCCAGTGATGTTACCTCCAAACTTTTGACGGCAACAATATCTCGCTGTCCTGTTCTCAGATTCCACCGTTCAACTTCCCCACGGGCGTTGACCAATGCCATCCAATCTTCTCTGAGGGTAAACATCGTAGGGAGTCCTCCTGCCAGCTCAAATTTGGATACCAGTATGTCTCGATCGTCTCTAATATCCCTAAAAACCAGTTTGGAGGTTCCCTGGTCTATTGTTAGATATTTACTTCCGAGGAATACCTTTTGCGCGCCATCATAATCTCGCAGTTTTATTAGTTGTTGCCCTTCTAGTACGTAAATCTCATCTGTGTTGCTCCCTGTATTCAGCCGTACGTAGGCTTTTCCATCTTCCTCGAGGCGTACGTCCGCAATTCTACCCTGGGGAATGCCCACCTCCAGAGCTGCCTCTGGTTTTGTAATTCCTTCGTGTGCTACTTGATCTGAACCCCAAGATGTGAAACAAGAGGGGGTGCTATGCACTCAGATCGCGAGCACCCCCTTTACTATCTTGACGCAGAAACCCTCCTGATCGCTACCTATGTCTGGGT
>NZ_JAGDFV010000065.1 GCF_017497985.1 Meiothermus sp. CFH 77666 | reverse complement strand
CAGGCTTTTATCACAACCCTCGGATTAGCTTGAGTAGAGGATAGGGATTAGCCGAGAACTTTCTAACCGAGCGCAACACCGGCCACTTTTTGAGGTGCAAGAGGCTCAGGATTACATCTCGTAAGTACATCAGCCCCACCGCCCCCTTGCGGCTGCGGGAGGCATCCTCTCCCAACACCGTGTCTCGCTTGTGGTGTAGACGGTTCTCCACCTCCCAGTGTCCCCGCCACAGGGCATAAAGCTGCCTTGCTGACGCCTGCAGACTGGTCAGCGCATAGGTGGTCTCCTCCCGTAGCTCCCCGGTATTCTTGCGCACCACCCTCCGTTGCATCCGCAAGGCCATCTGCGAGCCCCGCCAACCGCTTACCGCCTCAGGCATGGGCAGCACCTCCAGGTGCCATGTCCAGACCTCTCCACCCCGAACCTGGTGCCGGATATGATGATCCGTGGCCTCGTAGCGGGCAAAAGCCCACTGGATCAGTTCCTTGAGCTCCGCCTGGTTCTCTTTGACGCTGAACAGATACCCCCCTTTCGCTCCACCACCGCTGCAGCCAACTCCGGGTTGCACAAAGCGGCATCCCCCGTCAGTACCCAGTCCACCCCTAGCCCCTCCATGCGTACCACCAGTCCCTGCGCCGCCGCTGCCTCACCAGCGGAAACCGCCTGGCTGCCCAGGGAGAGCCCCAGCCCCTGAACCAAAGCTGACAAAAAGACCAGTGCCTCTTCCCCTTGCCGGATTCTGCGGGTGCCTCGCAGGTGTTTCCCATCCGCAGCGACGGGCAAAGGGCCTTTTTGGCCTAGAGCCTGCCATACCTCCTGCGCCCAGCCAAGCAAGGCGGCTTGTAGGGAGTCGAGCTGCTCGGAGAGGGACTGGAAGAAACGGTAGAGGGTCGCCTGCGCCGGGAGCTTCCGCTGGCCCAGGCGGGTACGGATACCCACCTGGTTGAGCAGGAAAGCGCGATGGTCTTTCACCCACTGGCTGATCGCCAGGATGTTGTGCCGCCCAGCCCCCACCGCTATCAAGCAGATCAGCAGCAGGTCTTGCCAGCGATGATGGGTTTTCAAGTACTCGCGGGAATCGGGTATCTGGGCTAGATACGGCAACGGACTGGGGATGGAGACAGCTTTCATATGTGATTATGATAAAAGCCT
>NZ_JAGDFV010000064.1 GCF_017497985.1 Meiothermus sp. CFH 77666 | reverse complement strand
TTACTCGAGAATCTTCGCCACCACACCCGCACCCACGGTGCGACCGCCCTCGCGGATGGCGAAGCGCAGACCTTCCTCCATGGCAATGGGCTTGATCAGCTCCACCGTGAAGGTGACGTTGTCCCCCGGCATCACCATCTCCACCCCCGCAGGCAGCTCCACCACCCCGGTCACATCGGTGGTACGGAAGTAGAACTGCGGGCGGTAGTTGGTGAAGAACCCAGTGTGACGACCCCCCTCTTCCTTCTTCAGGATGTACACCGAGGCTTCGAACTTGGTGTGCGGGGTCACGCTGCCCGGCTTGGCCAGCACCTGCCCCCGCTCGACGTCATCCCGGCTCACCCCGCGCAGCAGCAGGCCCACGTTGTCGCCCGCAATGCCCTCGCTCAGGGTCTTGCGGTGCATCTCCACCCCGGTCACCACCGTCTTCTGGGTCTCGCGCAGACCCACGATCTCCACTTCCTCCCCGGTCTTGATCTTGCCGCGCTCCACCCGGCCCGTGGCCACGGTGCCGCGTCCGGTAATGGTAAACACATCCTCCACCGGCATCAGGAAGGGCTTGTCCACATCCCGCTGGGGGGTGGGGATGTAGGAGTCAATGGCATCCAGCAGCTCCCAGATCTTGTCCACCCACTCGTTCTCCCCCCGCTGGGTCTTGGGGTTGGCCATCATGTGCTCCAGCGCCTTGAGCCCCGAGCCCCGGATGATGGGAGTATCGTCGCCGGGGAACTCGTACTGGTTCAGCAGGTCGCGGATCTCCATCTCCACCAGATCCAGCAGCTCGGGGTCATCCACCATATCCACCTTGTTCAGGAAGACGATGATGTAAGGCACCCCCACCTGGCGGGAGAGCAGGATGTGTTCGCGGGTCTGCGGCATGGGGCCGTCGGTTCCCGAGACCACCAGGATGGCCCCGTCCATCTGGGCTGCACCGGTGATCATGTTCTTCACGTAGTCGGCGTGGCCGGGGCAGTCCACGTGGGAGTAGTGCCGCTTCTCGGTCTCGTACTCCACGTGGGCGGTATTGATGGTAATCCCACGGGCCTTCTCCTCGGGGGCCTTATCGATCTGATCGTAGGCCTGCACCTCCACATTGGGGTTGGCCGCCGCCGCCACAAAGGTAATGGCCGCCGTGAGGGTGGTCTTCCCGTGATCTACGTGTCCGATGGTTCCCACGTTGACGTGGGGTTTGGTGCGCTCAAATACGCCTTTCGCCATT
>NZ_JAGDFV010000063.1 GCF_017497985.1 Meiothermus sp. CFH 77666 | reverse complement strand
CACTTTTGGAGAGTTTGATCCTGGCTCAGGGTGAACGCTGGCGGTATGCCTAAGACATGCAAGTCGCACGGACTGTTTCGGCAGTTAGTGGCGGACGGGTGAGTAACACGTAGGTGACCTGCCCCAAAGTCGGGGACAACTAGGAGAAATCTTAGCTAATCCCCGATGTGGACCCACCCCCTGGGGTGTGTCTAAAGCTTCGGCGCTTTGGGATGGGCCTGCGTTGGATCAGGTAGTTGGTAGGGTAATGGCCTACCAAGCCGACGACCCATAGCTGGTCTGAGAGGACGACCAGCCACAGGGGTACTGAGACACGGACCCCACTCCTACGGGAGGCAGCAGTTAGGAATCTTCCGCAATGGGCGAAAGCCTGACGGAGCGATACCGCTTGAAGGACGAAGCCCCTCGGGGTGTAAACTTCTGAACTCGGGACGATCATGACGGTACCGAGGTAATAGCACCGGCTAACTCCGTGCCAGCAGCCGCGGTAATACGGAGGGTGCGAGCGTTACCCGGATTTACTGGGTGTAAAGGGCGTGTAGGCGGTCTCTCAAGTCCGATGCTAAAGACCAAGGCTCAACCTCGGGAATGCGTTGGATACTGTGAGGCTAGACGGTCGGAGAGGGTAGCGGAATTTCCGGAGTAGCGGTGAAATGCGCAGATACCGGAAGGAACGCCAATAGCGAAAGCAGCTACCTGGACGATTTGTGACGCTGAGGCGCGAAAGCGTGGGGAGCAAACCGGATTAGATACCCGGGTAGTCCACGCCCTAAACGTTGAGTGCTGGGTGTCCGACATCCGTTGGGTGCCGTAGCTAACGCGTTAAGCACTCCACCTGGGAAGTACGGTCGCAAGACTGAAACTCAAAGGAATTGACGGGGGCCCGCACAAGCGGTGGAGCATGTGGTTTAATTCGAAGCAACGCGCAGAACCTTACCAGGTCTTGACATGTAGGGAACCCCGGTGAAAGCTGGGGGTGCCCGCAAGGGAACCCTAACACAGGTGCTGCATGGTCGTCGTCAGCTCGTGTCGTGAGATGTTGGGTTAAGTCCCGCAACGAGCGCAACCCTTGTTGCTAGTTGCTAACGGTTCGGCCGAGCACTCTAGCGAGACTGCCCACGAAAGTGGGAGGAAGGCGGGGATGACGTCTGATCCGCATGGCCCTTACGACCTGGGCGACACACGTGCTACAATGCCGCGCACAAAGCGACGCTACTTCGCAAGAAGACGCTAATCGCCTAAATCGCGGCTCAGTTCGGATTGGGGTCTGCAACTCGACCCCATGAAGCTGGAATCGCTAGTAATCGCGAATCAGCCATGTCGCGGTGAATACGTTCCCGGGCCTTGTACACACCGCCCGTCAAGCCATGGGAGTGGGTTTTGCCTGAAGTCGCCGGGAGCCACAGGCAGGCGCCTAGGGTAAGGCTCATGACTGGGGCTAAGTCGTAACAAGGTAACTGTACCGGAAGGTGCGGTTGGATCACCTCCTTTCTAAGGAG
>NZ_JAGDFV010000062.1 GCF_017497985.1 Meiothermus sp. CFH 77666 | reverse complement strand
GCTCATAGGGCAGGAAGGCCAGGAGGAACCCCCCCGTTTTGGTGTCCAGCAGTTTACGGATGCCTTCCAGCCCGAGGGTGTGCTTTTCCAGGATGATGTCATCCAGGATCAAATAACCGCCCTCCAGCTTCAACTTGTGCACCAAGTCCCTGTACAACGAACCCACGTCACTGCTTTTGAGGGTTCGTTGGAACCAATCGTGGGAGATTGATTCGGCATGAAAGCCATCAGCCAGACCGCTACAGCTCTGGTTATGGATGGACACCAGCATCGCTTCCAGGTACGTCGCCAACGGGGTTATACGCATCTTGGGGTCTCCTGTGCTGTCAGAAGACCCCTATTCTATCGCCTTTTTTTCTGGGTTGCGTAACTTGAGTAATGATTACTGCTCTAACGGCCTGCGCTTCACCTGCGCCGCGAAGCGCAGCGGAGCGGCGTCAGGTGGAAGCGCTTGTTAGGCGGGCATTTTCATAGTGTGCCTATGTCCATCTGAATAGAATGTGTGTATGCTTGTACTAGAGGAGCAGTCACTTGAATCACTTGTTGAGGCGGTCTTTGTACAAGCTCTCGAATGACAACAAACTCAGCGTCTATGGGAAGAAGTTCTGATCTTATTTCATGTACAAGCCCATAATCCTTTGCTTGATTAGGATTTAGGGTGGTGCGGTTATTCATGTCTTCTTCTATTTTGTGAAGAGGTTTACCTGTAGTGTCAGCGATTACTCGCGCTATGTTCTCTTGGTCAATTCTCAGACTTTTTAGGTGTTCTTCTATTTGTTTATCATCGAACGATGCATTGCCTGCAATGTTGAATCGAACGCCGTGTATCAGAAATCTTGCATGGGGAACAGAAAATCGCCTACTACCTGCGCAAAAGATGACTATACCGATGGAATCCACAGTGCCGAAATTATAGGTAAGAACTTCTGTCGGGACGCCCTTGAGAAAATTATAGATTGATAGCCCGTGGAAGACCGAGCCACCAGGCGATGACAATAGTAGATGTATCCTTTCGTATTTGTTCCGAATCGCGTTATCAACGTGTTGGAAGAGTTGGTCCGTCGTTTCGGGAACAACAGGTGCCATAAACCGAATGTAGATTTCTCTTCCCATTTGCGTCTCCTTATTTTCAACAGGGGCAAAATGCATATGCCCGCCTAACTAGTGATTAAATGTCACTCTGTCTTATAACACCCTATTAATCACTGGTGCTAGTTGAAAAGTAGCGGGAGAAAGGAATAGGGTCTGGTGTATGCGGCCAGACCCGAGATGCATTCTATCGCTGGAAGACGTTGCTTTGGTGATGTACGTTGGGGTAGACGATGCCCTGCGTTCGAAGGCTGAACAGCATGAACATCAACAAGCCAAGCTCAGCCTTAGTGAGTTGGTCACCATCGGGCTGATGTTCAGCCTCAAAGGCGGCTCATTCCGCCGGTTCTACCTGTGGCTGGTCGCCAACCTGGGTGACTGCTTCCCCCATCTACCTGAACGCACCCGTTTGCAGCGACGACTACTCCAGTACCAAGCTTTGGTCGTACATTTTCTGGCCGAACCCAGCTTGTTCT
>NZ_JAGDFV010000061.1 GCF_017497985.1 Meiothermus sp. CFH 77666 | reverse complement strand
GAAGGGACTGGGGAGCGTGCTCGAGCGCTTTGGTTTGCGCATGGGGTAGGTCAGGACTCCGGCACCACCACCAGCGCCGCTACCTCTTCACCCAGCCGCTGGAAGTGGGTGGGGTTGAGGGTAATCAGCCGATCGGCCCTGGCTTTCAGGGCAGCCTGGGCGATCAGGGCATCGTAGACCGCCCCCCCGCTGAGGCCCAGCTTGGCCAGCCGTTTCAGTACGCTGCGGTAGTCGGTAGCCGAGAGGGCCACGCTAGAGAAGCGGTGCAGGTTCTCCTCGATGAGTTTGAGCGCGGTGGCGGGCGGAATGCTGGGTCGCAGGGGCAACCGGGTCAGCACGGCGTAGAGTTCGGCCAGGGTATGGGTAGCTACCAGTCCGGTGTGGGTGCCTTCCAGGGCCTGCTCGAGCCAGTTCCAGGCGGCCCGGTGGGCCGGGTGCGCCTCCACGAAGGCGGCGACCAGGCTCGAGGTGTCGAAGAGCAGCTTCATCGGGCCAGCCCGTCCAGGCGTTCCTCGCGCAGGTGGGCGAGGGCCTGGTTCAGGTCGCCGGCGGCCTCGCTCTCTACCACCAGCACCCGACCCTTGCGCTGCAGGGGGGGCGGCGTGAGGAGGGGTTGCAGGGTGAGCTTGCCGTCCTCCACGCTCACCTCGAGGGTGTCTTGGGGCCGGAGGCCCAGGCGCTCCCGTAGTTTTTTGGGAATCAGCACCCGTCCGAAGCGATCCAGGGTGGTCTGCATATTGCCAATAATAGCATTTTTTGCCAAAACCGAGGATGCCCTTCGAAATGGATAAAGCCATCCGGTATTGGAAGAACTTTGTCCCGCGTATAACGGTGGCCGCCTGAACCAGCGACATCATCAGTGGGCTAACCAGGGCTCAGCCTGCCAGCAGCTCCGGCCCGTTGTTGCGCACAATGCCCACCTTTGGATTGACCGATCTAGCTACCAGCAGCCCTGGGGGGAAGGGCAGCATCCAGGCCTCGGCGGGCTTGCCGCGGAGCCAGCCGTCCCAGTGCTGGCGGGGCAGCATCCAGAAATGGAACTAGTGGTCTGGTAACAAATAAATCGGGATACCTCCAATGAACCCAACTTCTGCCCTCGTCGTCTGTTTGTCATTCCTAGGCGCAAGCAGTGCAACGAGGAATCTGGCACTGCATGGGTACAGTGAATGCATTGGACTGCAACGCATTAGATTCCTCACTTCGCTTCGCTCTGTTCGGAATGACACGAAAATTTACTTACCAGACCACTAGGCCAGATTCAGCCTGCTGAGGAGTTGATGGCCTGGTATGGCCCAAAACTTTACGTGTGGGGGAAGTCTCTCGAGGGTCAGGGGGAGGTCAGGATGGTATTCCCACCCCCGCCTCGTTTGGGGAGGTCGGGAGGGTTGGGCGACGGCGCCGTAACCGTGAGGGCGAGGTCAGCTTCCTTCCTTAAGCTCACACTTTCAGCCCGCACCTTAAGGTTATAGGTGCCGGGGTTCACCCCCTGGTTCACGCTTATCGTCAGGGTTTGTGTTGTGGGACTGGATCCAACTGAGATGTTCTCCGGGGAAAGGGTCACCCCTGAGGGTGCCCCCACTAG
>NZ_JAGDFV010000060.1 GCF_017497985.1 Meiothermus sp. CFH 77666 | reverse complement strand
CACAGGGTAGAAGCCTGCTCCTACTGGGGGCTGGTGGCTCGGGTCAACCTCATCCTTCTGGTGCACAACCTCATTCGCAGCCGCATCCTCTTGAAGATGGCCGGGGTGGAGTTATGAGGTAGCACACTAAGGCGTATAAAGCAAACTGGGGAAATCACAGGGGGTCAAAGAGTTCGGCAAAAATAGTTACCCCAGCGCTGATCAGGCGCACATGTCTGTAATCTGAAAGAATTTCTCTGAGCGCTGCTGCGCACTCGCTTTCTCCTACTATTTTTGCATTTTACTCAAGACTAGTATAATAGTCTCCAGTGAAAATCGTCCTCAAAACCAACTGGCAGAACCCGGCCCGCCGCCGCCTCGAGGCCCACCGAGCTCTGCAAGAGCGGGACGAGACGGCGCTGCTCGAGCTGCTCGAGGCCTATCTAATTAATTACAGCCGCAAGCAGGCCACCCTGAGCCCCCGCACCCTGAAAAACTACCGCCTTGCCCTGCGGGACTTCCTGGCCTGGTGCTGGCCGCCGGATGCGCCCGCACCCCGGGAACAAATCGCCCGCAGCAGCCGCGAGACCCTTGCCCGCTACGTGGCCAGCCTCCAGACCCAGGGCTCCCACCTCGAGCCCCACGAACCGCTCAGTCCGGGGAGCATGGCCCTCCGGCTGGTGGGCGTGCGGCAGTTCTACCGCGCCCTGGAGTGGGCGGGCGTGCTGGCGGCGCCCAGCAGCCCCCCGGCCCCTCGCGACCCTACCCCACCCGAGGAGAAGCGGCCCGCCCTGCCCTTCTCCTGGTACTCGAGGCTGCTCAAGCACCTCGAGCAGTTTGACGACCCAGCTAGCTTCCGCGACCGGCTGGCGATGCGGCTGGCCGGGGAGTGCGGACTGCGGGTGGCTGAGCTGGTGGGCCTCCGCGTTGAGGACGTGCTGCTGGAGGAGCGCCTGCTGGTGGTACGGGGTAAGGGGGGCAAGCGACGTAGCGTGCCCCTCCCCCGCTCCTTGGTGCCGGACCTCGAGGGCTGGCTGCGCCTCCGACAGGTTCTGGCCCCGGCGGGCGAGCCCCACCTGCTGCTGCGAAGCCTGAGGAACGGACGCCTGGGCAAAGGCATCTCGGCCAATGGGCTGTGGTGGCGCATCAGTGGGCACTACCAGGCCATCGGCCTGCCCAGCCGCTACTCCGGGCTGCACATGCTGCGGCACACTGCGGGCACCCGGTTCTACCGGGCCTCTAGGGATCTGCACGCCACCGCACGGCTCCTGGGCCATGCCAGCCCGAGCACCTCGGCCATTTACGCCAAGATGGACCTCCAGGGGCTGTTCCGGGTGGTGGATATGCTGGATGAAACTGAGGAATAGTGTTGCCCGGACTACGCCAGCACATGCAAGAACGAGGTGACCAGGATAGTGGCGTACACCACCAGGCCAATCGTAAGCAGTTGTTTCTTCTGGAAGTCCATGGGCATCTCCTATCTGTGGATTATATATCATGTGTTTATGAGAAAATCTCATTGCTATCTCATTCAACCAAAATATAGGGGGTTTTCACTGTCCTGGACGGTGTAAACCCCATATTTGGCTCTAAGCCAAATAACCTGGCTGGGGATGATTTCATTTGCCTTACCTCCTCCGAACGTCACGCAAAGAGGGGGCTAGACCCCCTCTTACCTCTCGAGGCGAGGTAGCCGAGAGAGAACCCCCCTCACCCGCACCGCCCTGATCCTCGAGGAAAAATGACCACTCGTGTCCGGCGCAAATAGTCAATTTCGACAGGCGAGGCGGGGCTGTTGGGGGTGCGGGGCTGTCTCTCGGCTACCCCTCACAGGCCGTATAACCACCCCTTTTACCCCCCTTTTGCCCCTTTTTGGGAGGAAAACGAGGGGTTTTCAGGGGGTTTTGGGTTGTTTTGCTGGAGGGGATGGGTGGAGCGTGATTGGGGCTGTCTCGAGACGTGATGCTTTTCAGTGACACGAGTGATCAAAATCAGGCAGGGCCAGAAAATGATCATCGCTGTCACTGAAAGTGGTTAACGCTGTCACTGGAGAATGGTTATTTTCTGGAAGCGAGTATTTTGCATGGCCATCGCTGCTGCTGGAGAATAATAACTATTGCTCTGGTAAGTTAATCATCGCCACTCCGTTTGGGGTACAGGTGGGCCAGCTTGATGCGCGCGTCGGCGGTGGTGAACCGCCACTGGATAACGACCTTTTGCTGGTTCCTACGCTGGGCCCAAGCC
>NZ_JAGDFV010000059.1 GCF_017497985.1 Meiothermus sp. CFH 77666 | reverse complement strand
TCGTTGCGCCCCAATAGGCAAGCGGGTGCGAGGATCATGAAAAAGGGGTAGTAGGCAAGAGAGGGAAGTCCATCCTGGACGTCATCTATTGTGCAAGCGATAGAGCGGTTTAGGGTGGGTGTGAATAGACCTGATCTCTGGGGGGAACCCTGGAGAGGGAATAAAGGTCAAGATAGAACGGGCACACGGTGGATGCCCTGGCACCTAAGCCGATGAAGGACGTGATTACCTGCGAAAAGCCCGGTGGAGCTGGTAGTAAGCCTTGATACCGGGATGTCCGAATGGGGGAACCCGGCCTGTGGGAACACAGGTCACTCACGCGAGTGAGGGGGAACCTGGGGAACTGAAACATCTAAGTACCCAGAGGAGAAGAAAGAGAGTTCGATTCTCTGAGTAGCGGCGAGCGAAAGGGGAGGAGCCTAAACTGCTGAGCGTGCTCAGTGGGGTTGTGGGGCTGGCGATATCGAAGCGGAAGCCTAGTCGAAGGGTCTGGGAAGGCCCATCATAGAAGGTGAAAATCCTGTAGACGAAAGGCGGAGGCTAGTAGCCAGTACCCGAGTAGCCTGTGGTTCGTGGAGCTATGGGTGAATCTGCGCGGCCCACCGCGTAAGGCTAAATACTCTAGGTGACCGATAGTGGACCAGTACCGTGAGGGAAAGGTGAAAAGAACCCCGGGAGGGGAGTGAAATAGAACCTGAAACCGTGTGCTCACAAGCAATCAAGGGGCTATACAGGCTTCTTGGTGTGCCTATTGAAGCATGAGCTGGCGACTTACGGTAGTCGGCGAGCTTAAGCCGGGAGGCGGAGGCGTAGCGAAAGCGAGTCCGAATAGGGCGCACAGTCGGCTGTCGTAGACTCGAAACCCAGAGAGCTAGCCCTGACCAGGCTGAAGCGCGGGTGACACTGCGTGGAGGGCCGAACCAGTTGGAGATGCAAATCCTTTGGATGAGTTGGGGTTAGGAGTGAAAAGCTAACCGATCTGGGAGATAGCTAGTTCTCCTCGAAATGACTTTAGGGTCAGCCTCGGATGCTTATTTGGGCCTGTAAAGCACTGATAGGGCTAGGGGGCCTACCAGCCTACCAAACCCTTTCAAACTCTGAAGGGTCCGAAATGGAGTCCGGGAGTGAGGGCACGAGTGCTAACATCCGTGTCCAAGCGCTGGAACAACAGAGATCGCCGAATAAGGTCCCCAAGTACAGGTTAAGTGGATAAAGATGTGGGGTTGCCCAGACAGCTAGGAGGTTGGCTTAGAAGCAGCCATCCTTTAAAGAGTGCGTAATAGCTCACTAGTCGAGTGACCCTGCGCTGAAAATGATCGGGGCTTAAACCTGTCACCGAATTCGCGGGCTTTGCGCTAAAGCGTAGAGCGGTAGAGGAGCGTTCCCTATGCCGAGGAAGCCATACCGTGAGGAGTGGTGGAGGTACGGGAAGTGCGAATGCCAGCATGAGTAACGATAAAAGGGGTGAGAATCCTCTTCGCCGTAAACCCAAGGTTTCCTACGCGATGGTCGTCATCGTAGGGTTAGGCGGGGCCTAAGGATAAGCCGAGAGGCGAGGCCGACGGACAACTGGTTAATATTCCAGTCCTACTACGCAGTGCGATGGGGGGACGCTTTAGGCTAGGCGAACCGGAGCCATGGATGAGCCCGGACAGAAGCCCAAAGGGGACTATAGGCAAATCCGTAGTCCAATACCGGTGGGTGGTGTGGAAGCCGCAAGGTGACAACTCGCCGAAGCCAGGGAGCCGAGAAAAGCCTCTAAGCATAACTGCGGAGTACCCGTACCGTAAACCGACACAGGTGGGTGGGTGTAAATGCACCAAGGCGCGCGGGAGAACCCTCGCTAAGGAACTTTGCAATCTAGCCCCGTAACTTCGGGAGAAGGGGTGCTTGGCGCGGAAGCGCTAAGCCGCAGTGAATAGGCGCTGGCGACTGTTTACCAAAAACTCAGCTCTGTGCGAACACGTAAGTGGAAGTATACGGAGCGACGCTTGCCCGGTGCTGGAAGGTCAAGGGGAGGGGTGCAAGCCCTGATCCGAAGCCCCAGTGAACGGCGGCCGTAACTATAACGGTCCTAAGGTAGCGAAATTCCTTGTCGGGTAAGTTCCGACCTGCACGAAAAGCGTAACGATCAGCGCGCTGTCTCAGCGAGGGACCCGGTGAAATTGAACTGGCTGTGAAGATGCAGCCTACTCGTGGCAGGACGAAAAGACCCCATGGAGCTTTACTGTAGTCTGGCATTGAGATTCGGCCGTTTCTGCGCAGGATAGGTGGGAGCCTGTGAAGCCGGGGCTTTGGTTTCGGCGGAGGCGACGGTGAGATACCACCCTGAGACGTCTGGATTTCTAACCTCGCGAGAGGGACAGTGTTTGATGGGCAGTTTGACTGGGGTGGTCGCCTCCTAAAAGGTAACGGAGGCGCCCAAAGGTTCCCTCAGGTGGGACGGAAACCCACCAGAGAGCGCAAGGGTAGAAGGGAGCCTGACTGTGAGGCCGGCAAGCCGAGCAGGCGCGAAAGCGGGGCCTAGTGAACCTGTGGTTCTGTGTGGAAGGGCCATAGATCAACGGATAAAAGTTACCCTGGGGATAACAGGCTGATGATTCCCGAGCGTCCATAGCGGCGGAATCGTTTGGCACCTCGATGTCGGCTCGTCACATCCTGGGGCTGAAGAAGGTCCCAAGGGTTGGGCTGTTCGCCCATTAAAGTGGCACGCGAGCTGGGTTCAGAACGTCGTGAGACAGTTCGGTCTCTATCCGTCACGAGCGCAAGAAGGTTGAGGGGGGCTGCTCCTAGTACGAGAGGACCGGAGTGGACGTACCGCTGGTTTTCCTGCTGTTCTTCCAAGGGCATAAGCAGGGTAGCCAAGTACGGGAGAGATAACCGCTGAAAGCATCTAAGCGGGAAACTTGCCCCAAGATGAGCCTTCTCACGGAGTCAATCCGGTAAGGACCCCGGTAGAATACCGGGTGGATCGGCGGGAGGTGTACGTGGGGTGACCCATTGAGCCGACCCGTGCGAATCGTCCGAGGTCTTGACCTTTATGCACTGATACCTGTACCACCTTCTCTCCTGCTACCCCTGCTGATCCAACTTTGAAAAGTAAAACATTGGACACCTCTGTGCTAATAGCGGCATGGTCCCACCCGTTCCCATTCCGAACACGGCAGTGAAACGTGCCTGCGCCGATGGTACTTGGCTCGAAGGGGCCTGGGAGAGTAGGGCAGTGCAGAGGTTTTTTTTCTTTAGTACGCCGAAAGCTAAGGGCTGGTTACAATAAGAAAGCTTTTAGCCTTTGGCTTTCAGCTTTCAGCGCGGCGAAAGCCGCACCTGCGGGAATAGCTCAGTTGGTAGAGCACAACCTTGCCAAGGTTGGGGTCGCGAGTTCGAGTCTCGTTTCCCGCTCCATAGCAACTTCCCTGCCCCCCACCCTAAAAGGTGGGGGGTTTCGTTTGGTGTCT
>NZ_JAGDFV010000058.1 GCF_017497985.1 Meiothermus sp. CFH 77666 | reverse complement strand
AGAACAAGCTGGGTTCGGCCAGAAAATGTACGACCAAAGCTTGGTACTGGAGTAGTCGTCGCTGCAAACGGGTGCGTTCAGGTAGATGGGGGAAGCAGTCACCCAGGTTGGCGACCAGCCACAGGTAAAACCGACGGAACGAACCGCCTTTGAGGCTGAACATCAGCCCGATGGTGACCAACTCACTAAGGCTGAGCTTGGCTTGTTGATGTTCATGCTGTTTTGCCTTCGAACGCAGGGCATCGTCTACGCCAACGTACAGCACCAAAGCAACGTCTTCCAGCGATAGAATGCATCTCGGGTCTGGCCGCATACACCAGACCCTATTCCTTTCTCCCGCTACTTTTCAACTAGCACCAGTGATTAAGTAGCGACATAAATTTGGCTCAGTTTAGGTTTTTGGGTTGCTCGAGGGCCGCTTCACGGATGGCCCTGGCCCGCTCGATGGCAGCTCGGGCCTCTTGCTCTAGCCGCACGATCCGGTAGCCCCAAAACCCCCCCGGCGGCGTTCGGAACCAGCTCGTTGAGGTAGCCCTCGGGCGGATTGGGCGGCTCAAAGCCACAACGACCACAGAAATACCCCTCGCATTTTTCCAGGCGGGAAGGCTGGACGTTCTGGGTCTTTTCGCAACCGACACACCTGATGACCACCTTTGCGGCGTTGCCCATCCCCCTACTCTCCCAGCAGGCGCTCGAGCTCCTCCAGCATCTCCTCCACCCTGGCCCGCTTCTCAGCGGGTAGGGCCTCGAGGTTCACCTTCGCCAACCGGCTGGCCACCGCCCTGTGCCGGGGCAGGGGAGAGGCCTCCTTCTGGAGCAAAGCCCGCACCCGCTCCTTCAGCTCGCGAAGGGAAAGGCCCAGGCGGGCTTCCTTCAGGAGGTTCTTGCGGGCCTTTTTGTCCCGCACCTTCTTGAGTTCCAGGGCGGTGGTGTAGGGGATGACCCCTTCCTCCAGGGCGGCCTTCAGATCCTCGGGCAAATTCAACAGGGGCAGGCGGTGCTGCACGAAGGATTCCCAGGTCAGCCGCCCCAGGCCCTGGAAGATTTCCTCGACCTGGACGGCATCAGTATTAGGTACAACGTTGTCCCTAACCCGACCCTCGCGGGCGTTCTTCATCTGCCGCAACAGCCCCACTACCTCTTCCCTGCTCTTCTCCAGCCGCATCTCCAGCAGGGCCAGGATGCCCAGGGTCTCCTCGTAGGGGTTGAGGTCTTCGCGTTGCAGGTTCTCCACCAGGGCGATCTGGTGGGCGGTGGCCTCGTCCACCTCGAGGATCACCACCGGCACCTCGGTCAGCCCGGCCAGCTCAGCGGCTCGGTAGCGACGCTCCCCGGCAATGATGGCGTACTGCCCATCCCCCAGTGGGCGCACCAGCAAGGGTTGCAGAACCCCGCGCTCTTTCACCGAAGCGGCCAGCTCCTCCAGCTTCTCAAACCGCTTGCGGGGCTGGGCAGTAGGGGAGAGGGCAGTGAGCGGTAGCGAGGACTCCTTAACCGTCATCTCCCTGGCCAGCTCCTGCACCTGACGGAACATATCCTGCATGACGCCCACTAGACCACCTCCTTATGGGTCACATCCAGGAAGGTCTGGCACACAATATTCATCTCCTCACGAATGCGCTCATCGCCCACTGCCTGGATGGGCAGGGCCTGGTCGATGGCTTCCTTGTAAGGTCCCGGCCGGTAGTAAAGTGGCGGGGTAATCGGGGCAATCTGGCTTGCCTCCTCGAGAATCTTCTGGGCCATGCGATCCTGGTTGGTGCGCGGGTCGTACTTGGTAGGCACCAGCAGGCGAATAAACGGGCTTCGCGGGCTGTGAAAACGCAGAGAAGCCAGGGTCTGCACATAGTCTCGACTAACTTCCACCACGCCCCGCAAAGCCTGAAGGCCTTTAGCGCTGGTTTCCACCGGCACCACCAGACCGTGACTGGCCAGCGCTGCCATCCCCGCAATTGAGCCTAGCGATGGAGGGGAGTCAATCAAGACATAATCGTAATCCTGAAACCACTCGGCATCTTGCCATGCAGCGCGGAGCAACATCAGACCAAGCTTTTTGCTGGGGATCACCGACTCCGCAATAGCCAAATTCATGCTAGCCGGAATGAGCTCGAGACCTCCTACCAGATCTTTGCGTGGCGCGGGTAAAACATTCTGGCTCAAAACCAGAAGAAGTGTTTCTTCATCCTTTACCGTGGTTGGATCCTGACCCAGCCACGCGGTAAGGTTTGCCTGCGGGTCGGCATCAATCAGCAAGACCCGGAATCCTCGAGAGGCCAATGCAAATCCAAGATCCCTTGCAAGGGAGGTTTTACCTGCACCTCCCGCATGGGTGAATAGCGTAAGCACCTGCGTGGCCTGGCTGAGTTTTTCCACCTCAACGGGAATGTACCAGTACCGACCATGGCGCACGGCCTTCTGCTGACCCTGTTTGATCTGCCAGCGCAACGTGCTCTCGGGAATTCCCTGTTGTTCTGCATACTCTGTTAAGGGCATTAGCTTTTGCGGCATGCGCTAATCATAACAGATGATTTCCGCAACGCACAACATTGTGCCCTGACATCACCCATTGAGGCCGAACATTACTCATTCATAGCACTGCTGGGCGTTCACAACCGCCTGCGGGTGGTTCGCTTACAGAGAGATTCCTAGTCTAATCGAGCGTTACAGGCTCTCTATGGGTATCGGAATACTTGGTCAATTAACCCAGGTCTGGTATCGGAATACTTGGTCAATTGCTGGCTGGCTGAGGAATTTATAACTACAACTTTTCTCGTATCCAACGAATCTTTCGTGGTTACAGGGGGTCGTGTAGATGATGCAGGTCAGGGTATCGGAATACCTGGCTAATTACAGGACATCTGCTATCGGAATACTTGGTAAGTTGAGAAAAACCGCTATCGGAATACTTGGTCAATTGAACGATCTGAGTATCGGAATACTTGGTCAGTTGGCACCCCTCGATTATCGGAATACTTGGCCAGTTCGGAGAAGCGTTATCGGAATACTTGGCCAATTTGCGCCCCAAAGTATCGGAATACTCGAGCAAAAAGGGCTTGAAAGTATCGGAATACTTGGCTAATTCTAAAAAGATTACATGTACAGAACGGCATAACCCGGTGGCCCTTGATGATGACATCATTAAAGTACCAATTCTTTTTTTAATCACTCACAATTATCAACATCAAGGCTGTTTGGCAATCGGCATATAATTTGCTAATCATGGCCGCCAAAAGCAACCCTGAACGTACTGAGATCGAGCGCTTCGACGAGGCTAACGTGGCCCGCCTGGGCCTGATCAGCATTCAGGAGCGCATTCCTCCAGACTACACGAGCTGGAGTGTGGAAATTAACCTTGATGGCCGACGAGCGCGACTTTCCTGCGTGGCTGTGTCCGAGCATGGAGGGGTGCCGCACGGGCTTGACAATGATGTAAGCCTCGCGCTCATAAGCCTGTATCAGGAAGCAGGAGCGCCTGAAGATGGCACCATCGTGACCACGGCCTACCGAATTCTTTCGATTGTCGGTTGGGACACCAGTGGTCATTACTACCAAGCCTTGAAGGAGAGCCTTGAGCGACTCACAACCGCCACTTACACGGCCAGCGAAGCCTGGCGCAGTGGCAAGAAGTGGACCACAGTAACCTTTCGTTACATCGAGCGTCTGGAGTATACCAGCGAGGACGATAAACTGAGTCTTTCGGCCCCCAGCGTCCTCAAGATCCGGCTGGCTCGCGAGATCGTAGAGTCGGTGCGGGCTCGATACCTGAAACCGCTGGATCTGGGTTTTTTGACCACCCTGGAGCGCCCGCTTACACGGGCTCTATACCGCCTGCTTGATGCGCAGAGGGTTTCTCCGGATGGGGGAGAGGTAAACCAGTTTCGCACCAACATTGTGGACTGGGCTAAAGCGTGCAAGATTGTCGATCAAACCCCGGCACGGGTACGAAGAACCCTCGAGGGGGCCCACCAGGAGCTCATTGAGCGGGGTTACCTGGCCCGAGTAGATTACGAGGGCCGGGGGCAGAAGCAGGAAATTCGCTACACCTTCGGTCAGCAGGTGTATGTTTCTCGGGAAAACCTACGGTTGCTGGAAAAAATCGCCGCGCATGGTGTAGCCCGACCGGTGGGGCAGGCCCTGCTGGCGCAGTACGGCGCGGAGCGTATTGCCGAACGGCTGAACCGATACGAGGCCATCCTGAACTCAGGTTACAAACCACGAAACCGAGCGGGCTTCCTGGTAGATGTGATTCGAGATGAGGAAGCCAAGTACGCAGACCCCGAGGGTTTTGTATCCAAAAGCCGACGAAAAGCCACCAACGATGTTCGGCAGCGCCTGGCGCTGGAAGCGAAGAGGGAAGAGGAGCGCCGGGAGCAGGAGGCCGCCCAGGAATGGGAAGGGCTTGATCGTCAGGGGCAGGCCGCCAAGGCTCTGCGAATGCTCTCGTTGATTTTGGGCAAGAGCCTGCCGACCCACTATTACAGTGGGCTCGAGGCGGCCTTTGAGGCTGGCCACCTGGATCCCAGGCGGACGGTCGAGGTAGCGATCCAGGCCAGTATAGGGCATCAATTGCCCAAGTTCGTGGATGAACTGGTTCAGAGATTGGATAGGCTTTGATACCTCACAAAACCTCTTTCGCGGATGCTCCGGTTCTCACCTCGCCTTGGCATGGCGACGGGAAGGAAGGGGGTTGCGCCCGGAGAGCCCAGTGTACCCCACAAACTAGTTTTTGCGGTACGCCACTAGAGCATGTCTGAATAGGTTATCAAGGGAAAAAGGGGTAGTTTGGTGTTTGCTATGACCAACTACCCCAGCGATCTTAGCACAAAGGAATACGAGCTGTTGAAGCCCCTGCTGCCCGAACTGAAGCCTCATCCCAGACGCAAGTGGGATTGGCGCCTGATCTTGAACGCTATTTTCTACGTGCTCAGAGGAGGCTGTGCCTGGCGGTTGATGCCCTCCGACCACGTGCCCTGGCAG
>NZ_JAGDFV010000057.1 GCF_017497985.1 Meiothermus sp. CFH 77666 | reverse complement strand
AGAACAAGCTGGGTTCGGCCAGAAAATGTACGACCAAAGCTTGGTACTGGAGTAGTCGTCGCTGCAAACGGGTGCGTTCAGGTAGATGGGGGAAGCAGTCACCCAGGTTGGCGACCAGCCACAGGTAGAACCGGCGGAATGAGCCGCCTTTGAGGCTGAACATCAGCCCGATGGTGACCAACTCACTAAGGCTGAGCTTGGCTTGTTGATGTTCATGCTGTTCAGCCTTCGAACGCAGGGCATCGTCTACCCCAACGTACATCACCAAAGCAACGTCTTCCAGCGATAGAATGCATCTCGGGTCTGGCCGCATACACCAGACCCTATTCCTTTCTCCCGCTACTTTTCAACTAGCACCAGTGATTAGCTATGATTCCAGATAATGAAGATTTTTTCCATCCGGGATATATAGTGAACGGCGAAGTAGAGGTTCCAGGGGTAGCCATCGCCCATCACAGAATCATGCCTAACCAGCTCACTCATTTACCTAAAAGAGCATGGCAGTTGCTGGAAGGGCTGTTCAAAGAAAGAAGATTTCCGCTGAAGATCAAAATAGAAAACTCACAACTGAAGGAGGTGCGTTCAGCGGATGGAACCGACTTCACCGATGAAATAAGGGAGCTTTCTAATCCCCAACTCGAGCTCATCTTGGTGGAAATGGCAGTCAGCAACAACCCCGGCCTGGACGTTTCCAACCTCGACTGGAGCGTCAACTCTGTTCTTAACGAGGGCGCCCGCGGTGTTCACTTTGCTGTAGGGGATGGGGTTACCGGAGCCCACATAGACTTTATATGCCCTAACATGGAAGCAGTCCTCATCACGTGAGCCGCCTATGAACTCTAGTGTACAAAACACCAACCCCTCCGGCCCAGTCCTCCAGGCTTACGCCTTGCGCAAGCGCTATCCCAAGGCGAAGGGCTGGCTCGAGGCGCTGAAGGGGGTCAGCCTGGAGCTCTTCCGGGGGGAGATCCTGACCCTCCTAGGCCCCAACGGCGCCGGGAAGACTACCCTGGTCAAAATCCTGGCCGGCCTGGTAGAGCCGGATGGGGGGCGGGTGGAGGTGCCGCGGGAGGGAAAGCGAACCTGGATGGGCGCAGTGCTGGAGGGCAACCGCAACCTCTACTGGCGCCTGACCGCCCTGGAGAACCTCATCTACTTTGGCACCTTGCGCGGCCTCACACCCAAGGAGGCCCGGCGGCGGGGGCTCGAGCTATTGGAAACGGTTGGGCTCGCCGAGAAGGCCCATCAAACCGTGGGCACCCTCTCCCGGGGCCAGCAGCAGCGGGCGGCCCTGGCCACGGCCCTGGTGCATGACCCCCCCGTCCTTTTCCTGGACGAGCCCACGCTGGGGGTAGACCTGGAAGCTCAGGAGGCGATTCGCTCCTGGCTGCTGCGGCTCAAAGAGCATAAGGCCATCCTCCTCACCACCCACCAGATGGATTTTGCAGAGGCTGTGGCCGACCGGGTGGCCATCCTCCTGGAGGGCGAGATAGTTCTGGAAGGAAGAACCCGAGAGGTGCTGAAGGGCTCTCCTGGAGCCCCTTACCGGGTAGAACTCCAGGCGCCTTTGGAGGAGGGAGATCCGCGCCTGGCGCAGCTTCGAGCCGTCGAGGCGGAGGTGGAGGGGAAGGCGGTTCGGGTGGTGGGAGAGGAAACCCTTTGGGAAGCCCTCAGAATTCTAGACCCCTTACCCCTAGAGCGGGTGGAACGGGAGAGCCTATCTCTCGCGGGGCTTTTCTGGCGCGTACTCAGAGAAAGGAGCGTGCAGTGCTCCAGGTTGCCTACATAGAGTTCTGGCGCTACTTGAGAGCTTTTTTCCGTTACCCCCTGGAGGTTCTGGGGGGTGTGCTGGGGGCGGTCGTAGTCTTTGCGCTCTTCTTCTCGGGGGTTCGCTACCTGGCCGGCCCCGCCCTCTTCGGGGAGCGGCTGGAGGCCCTGGTGGCGAGTCTCCTGGCCTGGACGCTGGCTTTTTCGCTGCTGTCGTACATCGCCTCCACCCTGACGGAGGAGGCCCTAGCGGGGCTTTTGGAGCAGCTCGCCCTTACCCGACCGGGGCTCTTAGGGGTGGTGCTGGTGCGGTCTGCTGTCTCCCTTTTTCAGATTGGCCTGTTGAACATCCCAGTTTTCCTGGCTATCCTCCTTACCTCCGGAGCTCGGCTGGACTTCCCTCCCCTGACCCTGCTGCCGCTTGCGACCCTGTTTCTTGGTGCGCTGGGTTTGGGGCTTCTCCTCGGTGGGCTGGCGCTGGTTTATAAGCGGGTGGGCCAGATCATGGGCCTCCTTCAGTTCCTTTTCTTAGGTCTTTTCCTGATACGCTTTGAGGCTTTGACCCAGCCATGGAATGCGCTAGGCTACCTTCTGCCGTTGGCGCCATCGGTGGCTGCCCTGCGCCTGCTGCTGGGGCAAGGAGAAGACCCCGAATGGGGACTCCTTTTCCTCGCCGGAACCAACGCCCTGGCCTACATTGCTTTCGGGATTGGATTCTTCAAGCATGCCCTCCGCAGGGCGCGGAGGCAAGGCACATTGGGAACATACTGAAGCAATAGCCGCAACCTCTACGTCATCCGCGATCTCACCAGGTGCTACGGAGCGGGGTGTTGGCCAGCACTCCCTTGGGCATAAGGCGGTTCTGCGTCACGCTTCCACGAAGCCTATGCGGAAATGGTATATTGTCGAAGAAGTTTGCCCGATTAGCTCTGAAGAGTGGGCCCATATTGCTTCCAACTACATGGATCCTGGGTGCTGGGCTAGAGAGACAAGCCGGGAGGTGGTAGCGACTGGCTCATAGGCGCTCCCTGTTACACCAAACCGTCCCGGCGCTTCGCCAGGTTTTTCAAGCCGCCCCCCTCGAGGCCAGCCTCTTGGTGGGCCTCCTGGCCGCAAGCGGCCTGATACCGGTGGGGGTGCTGAGCGCCACGCGGGCTTTGGTGGATGGTCTGGTCCATGGGTTGGGCAGCGGCTCCCTCAGCCCGGCGCTGCTGGCGCCACTGGCGGGGCTGGCCCTGCTGTTTGCCCTCGACTTTTTGCTGGTGCCCTGGGTGACCTACCTGCAGGGGGTGGTGAACGAGCGGCTTACGGCTCGAGTGCACCTCTTGCTGATGGAGAAGGCGGCGGGCCTGCCCGATCTGACCCCCTTTGAAGACGCCGGTTTTTACGACGAACTTCAGGTGCTGCGCGACCAAGCGCCCTACCAGCCGCTCAACCTGCTGGTTTTCTTCGGCAACGCCTTTCGCGGGGGCATTGCCGTAGCCGGGGTGCTGCTCTTGCTCCTCACCTTGGCCCCCATTTTCCCCTTGTTGTTGCTCCTGGCCACCCTGCCGCAGGCGCTGCTAACCTTCAGGTTGCAAAAGGGGGTGTGGGAGGCGGTGCTCTTTAGCGCGCCTGAGGCCCGGAGGATGCGCTACTACGCCGAGGTTTTGCTCAACCCCGAGGCCGCCAAGGAGGTGCGCCTCTTTGGTCTGCTTCCGTTTTTCCGTGGGCGTTACCTCGAGGCTTTTGGGCGGCTACACCAAGAGCTCCGCCGCGCGCGTGGGCGGCAGGCCCTGGGGGCCAGCGGCTTGGTTTTTGTCAGCGCGCTGGCCACGGCGGCGGCGCTGTACCTGGGTCTGCGCCAGGCCCTTTTGGGTTCGGGGGGGCTAGGCAACCTGGTGCTTCTCTTGCAGTCGGTGGGCAGCCTGCAACAAAACCTCTACGGCCTGGTGCAGGATGGCGGCATGCTGTACGAGAGCCTTCTGTACTTCGAACGGCTCGAGGGTTTTCTGGCCCGGCCCTCTGCGTTCGTCCCCTCGAGCGCAGGCCGCCCGGTGCAGCGCTTTGAGGAAATCCGCTTTGAAAACGTAGGGTTTAGCTACCCAGATGGCCGGCGGGCCCTGGAGGGGATCTCCTTTAAGCTGCGCCGAGGCGAACGGCTGGCGCTGGTGGGGGAGAACGGGGCTGGTAAAACCACGCTGGTTAAGCTCTTGCTCCGCTTCTACGACCCCAGCGAGGGCCGCATCCTGGTGGATGGGGTAGACCTGCGGGAGCTAGACCTGGAGGCCTGGCGGCGCCTGGTGGCCACGGTGTTTCAGGACTTTGGTCGCTACGCGCTTACGCTGCGGGAAAACATTGCCCTGGCCGATTTGGAGCGCCAATCTGACCTTGAGCGTCTGGAAGATGCCGCCAGGGCCGGGGGGGCTTCGGAACTGCTCAGGCGGCTTGGTCCGGAGGCGCTACTCTCTAAAGCGTTCGGGGGGACGGATCTCTCTTTAGGAGAATGGCAGCGGATAGCCCTTGCGCGGGCCTTTTTCCGGCAGGCTGAGGTGTTGGTTCTGGACGAGCCTACCGCCTCGCTCGACCCCAAGGAAGAGGCCCACCTTTACCAGCGCTTTGCCGAGCTGGCCCAGGGCAAGACCGTGCTCCTCATCACCCACCGCCTGGCCTCGGTACAGATGGCCGACCGGATTCTGGTGCTGCGGGAGGGGCGTTTGGTGGAGGAGGGCTCGCATCAGGCTTTGTTGCACCGCAACGGCCTTTATGCCGAGCTTTGGCGGCTGCAGGCTGAGGGGTATAGAGCGAATTGAAATCTCCCAACACGCTGCACTGGAAGCCATGAATTCAGACGTGCAAAACCCCACCTCTATCCTCCTCCCACGCCTTACAGGCTTCTCACAAACGTGGTTGCCAGCAAAAACGAGAATGCGTCTGAGCCTAGACGCATGTTACGCACCCAAGCGTGGGCCGGGCCCACGGGTGCTTGGGTTTCGAGTTTCCCGGAGGCCACGGTTCTGTCCAGGACAGGGCTTTTCTGTAACCGGGTGGCTCAAAACATGTGAAGAGCGCTCTAAAATTTCTGCACCAGCGGGTTTACAAACCGCACCCCCTCCAGCACGGCCCCCATAGCAAAGTCCTCCGAGAGAACCACCGGCACCTGGTATAGCCGGGCGGTGGCCCAGACCTGGGCGTCGTAGTAGCTCAGACGGTGCTGAGCCACCCCCCGCAGGGCCTCCAGCACCACCGGTGCGGTCAGGGGGAGCACGGGAAAGGCCAGCATCAGCCACTCGATCTCCAACCGAACCGGTTCGGCCTCGAGCGGTGGCGAAAGCCGGCGCAGGGCCACGCTGGCAATCTCGCTCAAGGCCTGCACCGGCAGGGCGGCCCGCCCCTCCTGGGCCAGCCTCAGAAGCACTTCGGCGGTCTTTTTCTGCTTCTTGGGGTCGCGGGCATCTAGGGGGTAGATGAGAAGGTTGGTGTCAATCAGATAGCGGGGGTTCAACCCTAACCCCCACCCCAGCGGGACTCCCGGGTGTAGAGGGCTTCCCGCTCAAAGCGCCAGCCTTCGGGCAGGCGGTGCTGTTGGGAGATCTTCCGGGCCTGTTCCAGAAACGCAGCCAGGGCCTGTACATGGCCGGGGAGGGGGGCCGTGCCCTCATGCAGCAGCCGATCCAGGGCCAGTCGCACCAGCTCGGCTTCGGAGAGGCCGGTCTCGCGGGCCTTGAGCTTGAGCTCTTGTTCCTGGTCTTCGCGCAGGTAGAGCTGTTTGCGAACCATAATCTAAAAGTATACATCATATACATTACTGGGGCACAACACCTGGCTCCTGCTGCCACAGCAGGCTTTTATCATAATCACATATGAAAGCTGTCTCCATCCCCAGTCCGTTGCCGTATCTAGCCCAGATACCCGATTCCCGCGAGTACTTGAAAACCCATCATCGCTGGCAAGACCTGCTGCTGATC
>NZ_JAGDFV010000056.1 GCF_017497985.1 Meiothermus sp. CFH 77666 | reverse complement strand
TGCCCACACCAAGACCCAGACGGCTGCGGCGGTGGGGGCACTACCTGCTCGCGCTCAGGGAGAACCAGGCGGTGTTGAAAGACTGGGGCGAGTTTGTGCTGAGGTATCCCGCAGAGGAGGTTCACCGTTACCACGAGGTACGCAGCGGTGTGCTGTGGGTCTGGCAGGCCCGCCGAACCACCCAGTTGCCGCCGGAGGAGGAAGTGTCCTTCCCCGGACTAAAGCAGATCGTGGCCATCCATCGCCACAAGATGCATAAACGTAGCGGTGCTGTTTCCCAGGAGCAGGCCAATGCCGCTACCCTGGCGCGCCTCAGCCGGGGCCACTGGGCCATCGAGAACCGGCTGCACCACAAGCGGGATGTGGCGCTTGGAGAGGATGCCTGTGGCTCTGGCTGCCCTGCGCAACCTGCTCCTGGGCTTCCTTCATCAAAAGGGCGCCCCTGTGTTGCGCAACCTCCGTCGCTTCGCCGTCAATCCTATGCCCCTGTATCGGTGGTTATCGGGGTAGGGGTGTATATGATAAGAGCCTGGGTTGATAACTTGACACCTAATCACAACAAATAGTAGCTTCTAAAATAGAAACCACAAGATGTGGTTTCCCCAACGGAGCCAGGGGAAGTGCGGTGAAACTCCGCCGCTGTCGCGCAACGGTTATAGCCCGATCGCCTGCCCGGCTGGGTCTCCTAGTCCTCGCGCAAAGGACGGAAAGGATAGCCAAGTGAACCCCTCGCACACAACCTAAAACAAGACATCGGCTTCCATACGCCCATGCTGGGCTTGAACCGAAGCTAGTACCAGTGTGATTCTCCGCCACCTTGGCACCCTATCTGGGTGCCGATAGGGAGAGTTCTGTTTGAATTTGGGGAGGAGTAGTGCTCATAGCGTATGCCTCAAAAACCGGCAACACCGCCCGCTTTGCTGCGCGGCTGGCTTTGCCCTTGCTGCGCATCGAGAGTGGCCTCGAGTGCTTGGAGGAACCCGCGGTGCTGCTGACCTACACCACAGGGTTCGGCCAGGTGCCCCCGGAGGTGGAACTTTTTGCCCGGGCCAACCACCCTTTCATCCGGGGAGTGGCGGCCAGCGGCAACCGCAACTGGGGGCGCAATTTCGCCAGGGCCGCCGACCGACTGACCGAGCGCTATGGCTGGCCGGTGCTGCTCAAGTTTGAGCTGGCGGGCCTCGAGAGCGACCGCCGCCGCTTTCTGGACGCCTTGGAGCATTTGGATCCGGCGGTCCGGATCTAACGGAGGTTGAACGGTGCGTTACCTGGAACTCAACAGTGCGGTACTGCACAAGAAAGACGGCTTTTTCCAGCTCGAGAAAGACCAAGAGGCCGTACAGGCCTTCGAGGCCGAGGTAGAGCAGAAGCTAAGGAAGTTTTCCGACCCCATCCAGCGCCTCAAGGCCCTCATCGCTGAGGGCTACTATGAGGACTTTTTTGCTCGCTACCGGGAAGAGGAGGTGCTCGAGTTATCTGACCTGGCCTACAGCTACGGCTTCCGCTTCCAGAGCTTCATGGCCATCTCTAAGTTTTACAAGGACTACGCCCTCAAGACCGACGATAAGAAGCGGTACCTCGAGCGCTACGAGGATCGGGTTCTGGCGGTGGCCCTGCACCTGGCCCAGGGGAACCCAGCCAAAGCCCGGGCCTACCTCGAGGCCCTGATGGAGCAGCGCTACCAGCCCGCCACCCCCACCTTCCTGAACGCCGGGCGGGCCCGGCGGGGGGAGCTGGTGAGCTGCTTTCTCCTGGAACTCGACGACTCCCTAAACTCCATCGGCTACAACCTGAACCAGGCCATGCAACTCTCCAAGATCGGGGGCGGGGTGGCCCTCAACCTCTCCAAGCTGCGGGCCAAGGGCGAGCCCATCAAGGGGGTGGCCCACGCGGCCAAGGGTGTGGTGCCGGTGATGAAGCTCCTGGAGGACGCCTTCAACTATGCCGACCAGATGGGCCAGCGCAAAGGGGCCGGGGCAGTCTACCTGAATATCTTCCATTGGGACGTGGAAGACTTTCTGGATACCAAAAAGATCAACGCCGACGAGAAAAGCCGCATCCAGACCCTCTCGCTGGGCCTGATCGTGCCTGCCAAGTTCTTCGAGCTGGCCGAGCGCGGCGAGGATTTCTATGTCTTCGCCCCCTACTCGGTTTACCAAGCCTTCGGGGAACCCCTGGACGACCTGGATCTCGACCGGCGCTATGAGGAGCTGGTGGCCCACCCTGCGGTCAAGAAGCGCCCCCTCTCGGCCCGGGCCATGCTGACCCGCATCGCCCAGACCCAGTTCGAGTCGGGCTATCCCTACATCATTTACAAGAGCAACGCCAACCAGGCCCACCCCCTGAAGCGCCTCGGGCAGATCAAGATGTCCAACCTCTGCACCGAGATCTTCCAGCTCCAGACCCCCTCGGTCATCGCCGACTACGGCGAGCCCGACCAGATCGGCTACGACATCAACTGCAATCTGGGCTCGTTGAACATTGTGAACGTAATGGAGTCGGGGAAGCTGCAAGAGAGTGTGCACACAGCCATGGATCTGCTCACCGCGGTGAGTGACCTCTCCGATATCAGGAACGCCCCAGGGGCCCGCAAGGCTAACCGGGCCTTCCACGCGGTGGGCCTGGGGGCCATGAACCTGCACGGGTTTTTGGCCAAGAACCGCATCCGCTACGAGTCGGAGGAAGCCCGCGATTTTGCCCGCAGCTTCTTTGCAGCGGTGAACTTTTACTCCTTGGAGCGCTCCATGCAGATCGCCCGGGAGCGGGGGGTCAGCTTCGAGGGTTTTGAGCTTTCGGACTACGCCAGCGGGGCGTATTTCGAGCGCTATCTGGCCGAGGACTTCCGCCCCCGCAGCGATGTGGTCAGAGCGCTGTTTGCTCATCTCGAGTTGCCTGGCCCCGCAGACTGGGCCCGGCTCCAGGCCGAGGTGCAGAGGTACGGCCTTTACCACGCTTATCGGCTGGCCATCGCACCTACCGCTAGCATCAGCTACATCCAAAACGCCACCCCTTCGATTCAGCCCATCGTGGAGGTGGTGGAGACCCGTACCTACGGCAACGCCACCACCTATTACCCCGTTCCCTTCCTCTCTGAGGAGACCTACTGGTACTACAAGTCGGCCTACCACATGAACATGTTCCGCTTGATTGACCTGGTGGCCGAGATCCAGCCCCACGTGGATCAGGGCATCAGCACGGTGCTCTATGTGACCAGTGAGACTAGCACCCGCGAGCTGGCCCGGCTTTATGTCTATGCCGAGCGTAAAGGCCTCAAGAGCCTGTACTACACCCGCACCAAGAACCTCTCGGTGGAGGAATGCGTGAGCTGTGCAGTGTGAGGGAGACTCCATGATTCAAATGCCATCAATCATCCAGCCCGGTTTCGGGGCGGTCAACTGGAACCGGCTCGAGGACGCCTACAGCAAGATGTTCTGGGATCAGAACGTGCGGCAGTTCTGGGTGGACGAGGAGATTCCGCTGACCGATGACAAGCTGGCCTGGGCGACCCTGAATAGGGCCGAGCAACGGGCTTACGAGGAGGTTCTGGCCGGGCTGACCCTGCTGGACACCCTCCAGGGTGGGGTGGGGATGCCCCAGATGGTGCAGTGGGTGCCAGGGCTCCAGGCCAAGGCGGTGCTCTCCTTCATGGGGGCCATGGAGCAGATGCACGCTAAGAGCTACAGCTCCATCTTTTCCACCCTATGCACCAGCGAGCGCATCGAGCAGCTTTTCGACTGGGTGCGCCACCAACCCGAGCTTCAGGCCAAGCTGGGCCTCATTCACCAGGCCTACACCGACGTCCAGGACGAGGCCAGCCTTTACCGGGCCATGGCCGCCAGCGTGCTGCTCGAGTCCTACCTCTTCTACTCGGGGTTCTTCTACCCGCTCTACCTGGCCGGGCAGGGCCGCCTGACCAGCTCCGGCGAGATCATCAGCCTGATCATCCGTGATGAGGCCATCCACGGGGTCTACGTAGGCCTGCTGGCTCAGGATCTCCTGAACCGAATGGGGGAGAGGGAACAAGCCCAGGCCCATGGCGAGGTGCTGCGGCTGCTGGAGCGGCTCGAGGCCCTCGAGGCCCGCTACACCGAAGCCCTCTACGGCGAGATTGGGCTGGAGGAGGCGGTACGCACCTTCTCCCGCTACAACGCCGACAAGGCCCTGATGAACCTGGGCCTGGAGCCTTTTTTCCAGGTGGAGGCCCAGGCGGTGAACCCGGTGGTGCTGGCCGGCCTGCGCACCGAGACCAAGCACCACGACTTCTTTTCCACCAAGGGCAACGGCTACATCAAGGCCACCCGCGTAGAGCCCCTCTCCGACCTGGACTTCTACTTTCCCGAGGCCACCCCCGACCTCCGGCCGGTGATCAAGCGCGACGGGCGTAGCGTGCCCTTCGACGAGTTGCGCATCGTGCGGGCGGTGCAGAAGGCCGCCAGGGCTACCGATGTTACCCTGGATCTCACGCGCCTCGAGCGGTACATCCTTGAACCCATCAAGCGCCAGGCCCAGCAAGAAAGCCTCACCGTGGAGGCCATTCAAGACCGGGTAGAGGAGGGCTTGATGGAGATCAATCCTCAGGTGGCCAGAGCCTATATCCTCTACCGCGAGGCCCGGGCCCAGGCCCGGCGGGGGCAGCCATGAAGGAGACCCGCACTGTACACCTGGTGCGCCCTGGCGACTGCAACCACTACGGCAGCCTTTTCGGCGGCACGGCCATGGCCTGGATGGACGAGGCGGCCTTTGTGGCCGCCACCCGGCACGCCCGGGCCAAGGTGGTCACTGTTCATGCCGACGCCATGGACTTCCGTCACCCGGTGCCCCAGGGCTCGATCGTGGAGCTGGTGGCCTCGGTCAAGGCGGTGGGCAGAAGCTCCATGCGGCTCGAGGTGGAGATGTGGGTGGAGCCCTTGGAGCGCGAGGAACGTACCCTGGCCTGCCGAGCGGGGTTTGTGATGGTGGCGGTGGGGCATGAGGGTATGCCAACGGAAGTGCCTCCACCTTCGTGATAAAACAGCACGTTCATCCGGTTGGGGTCTGGGGCGGAGCTCAAGAAAAACTAGGTTTGGTAGGGAATGGTTAGCCCCAGGCCTCCGTCAGCCGGCTGTATCCTTAATATGGAAAGCCGATCTTGGGGTGGTTCAACTCAGCGTTTTATTCAGCACATCTAGGAGATAAGAGACCTCGAGGGGTTTTGTTATATAGGCGCTAGCGCCCTGAGCTAACAGGTATTCGATTTGCTGGGGTGAAGCATCTGCGCTCAGGATGACTACCGGGATATCTCGTGTGCGGGCATCGCTCTTGAGACGCAATAACACATCCTTCCCCTGCATATCCGGTAGATGAAGATCGAGTAAGATCAAATTTGGCCGATGTTCCCTGGCGAGCTCCAAACCCAAACTGCCTTGCATGGTGGTTATCACTTCCGGGTTTCCAAATCGCATCAGTATATGTTCTACGAGACGCAAATTAGAGAGATTGTCCTCAATGTACAATACTGAAAAGCGATTTGTAGAAAGACTCCCAGGAACGCCGGCATCAACAGAACTTTGTTCGAGCATTGGCATGCTCATTTGAGCCTTGGGGAGCTCGACCCAGAAATTACTTCCCTGATTTACTACACTATCTACACCCAGGCGTCCTCCCATCGCTTCGATCAGGCGCTTCGAGAGCGCCAGACCCAAGCCTGTACCCTCAACGTTCTGGACGCCAAGTCTGTCAAAAGGGGTGAACAACCGGCTCATCATCTCGGGGGCGATCCCAAACCCGGTATCTCGAATGTTTATGCGAAAACTCTCCGGCAAAGGGGAACAGTCCAGCGTAACCTTTCCACCCTCACGGTTGTACCTAATGGCGTTGGAAAGCAGATTTAAGAATACCTGCTTAAGCCGCTGTCGATCAGCGAGTACCGGCGTCTTGAAGTCTGAAGTGTTGTTCAGGACAAACTTAATTCCTCGCCCTTCTGCCATAGGCCGACTAAGCTGAATGCATTCATCCAGTAAATCCAGTACCGACATCGACTCCACCGATAGCGACAACCGGCCTGTTTCAATACGGCTTATATCCAAAATTTCGTTGATTAACTGAAGTAAATGTTTTCCAGGTAGTAAGGTGAGATTATCCCTGGGGGTAGTTGAAAGGGAGGCCCCTGTCAGCGCAGATTACGCTGTGTGAAAACAGAAAGACCTCCCATCGAAAGGTTAGCTTGTCCGATTGAAGGATGCAAACT
>NZ_JAGDFV010000055.1 GCF_017497985.1 Meiothermus sp. CFH 77666 | reverse complement strand
AGAACAAGCTGGGTTCGGCCAGAAAATGTACGACCAAAGCTTGGTACTGGAGTAGTCGTCGCTGCAAACGGGTGCGTTCAGGTAGATGGGGGAAGCAGTCACCCAGGTTGGCGACCAGCCACAGGTAGAACCGGCGGAATGAGCCGCCTTTGAGGCTGAACATCAGCCCGATGGTGACCAACTCACTAAGGCTGAGCTTGGCTTGTTGATGTTCATGCTGTTCAGCCTTCGAACGCAGGGCATCGTCTACCCCAACGTACATCACCAAAGCAACGTCTTCCAGCGATAGAATGCATCTCGGGTCTGGCCGCATACACCAGACCCTATTCCTTTCTCCCGCTACTTTTCAACTAGCACCAGTGATCAGCTAGGCGCGAACCTCCGGGCCTACCCGGCCCAGGTGATGGGGCCGGTGCCCACCTCGCTGCGGAAGGTGCCCAAGGCGGTCTTTCTGGGGGTGGAGGGCCTGGGGGCCCTGACCGGGTTCCCCGGCCTGGGCTGGCTGCTCTCGGGGGCGCCGGTGGTGGGGCTGAGCCTGGCCATGATCGGGCCCGGCATCGCCTGGGCCCTGCTGCCGGCGCTGTTCAGCCCCTACAGCGCTACCCTGCTCTCGCCCTACGGGGTGAACAGCTACCTGGTCTACTTCCCGATCAGCGCCCTGCTGAGCACCGCGGCCCTGGCCTACCGGCTGCGGGGACACAACGCCCGGCCTTCCCGCGGCCACCCTAGCCCCCGCCCGACCTTGCCTTCGGCCCGGCGGGCCCGGCGGCTGGGGGTGGGCCTGGGGATCTTCATTGTGGGCGCGATATTGCTCTCCACCCTGCTGGTGCCGCTTTTGGGCATTCCTTCGGCCCAGGCTCAGTATCTGCCGGTAGCGGCTCCCCCGGCAGAAGGGCGGGGGGTGTACCTGCACAGCGGGACGGCCTACCTGAAGCCCTACCCCTGGTACAACCCACCCCCTGGGTTCCCCCCGGACTCGGCCCGGCTGCCGGAGGTCTCGGCCCTGGTGGTGCAGGAAAAGCGTACCGGGGAGCTGGGCAGCTACCGCCTGATTGCCCTGCCTTCCTCCCGCCCGGTGGCGCTGCGGGTGGTGCAGCAGGGGCGCGAGGGCGGCCTCGAGCGCCTCGAGCTTCGCCCGGTTGAGGCCCTGGCGGCGGGGCGCTACCTGCTCCAGGCCAAGCAGACCGCCAGCCCCTACGGCGGGCAGGTCGAGTACTACTTTGAGGTAGACCCCGCCCTGCCCCCCCTGGTGCCCGCGCCCCAGACGCCTGAGCGAAAGGTTCAGCTTCTGCCCCCGGCCCTGTTTAGCCCGCTGGCCGCGCTGGTGGCCCTCTGGCTGGCCGGCCTCCTGTGGCGCAGCTACCGGCGCACCCGTCAGCCCCAGCTGCTGTGGTGGGCCCTGGGGGTGAGCGCATTTGCCCTTGCGACCGGCCTCGAGGCCCTCTTCCCCCAGGGCTGGCAGCCCTGGGCCTATCGGCTGTGGTACAGCGCTGGGGCCTTGCTGGCGGCGGCCTTCCTGGGGCATGGCACCGCCATGCTCCTGCTGCCCCGCTACCGCGGTAGCCTGACCCTTCTATTGCTCGCGTACGCCGGGCTGGCGCTGCTGGTAGCCCTGTGGGCCCCGGTGGATCTGGCCCGGCTGGAGCACCCCCTGAGCGGCCAGGCCTACCCCTCGGTGGGCGAGGCCGGGCTGCTCACCCCCCGCAGCTATACCCCGCTCCTGAACCTCTATGGAACGGTCTGGCTGGTGCTGGGGGCGCTTCTGTCCCTTCGCAGCTCGGTACAGCGGGCCCCCGGCCTCTGGGCCATCGCCCTGGGGGGCCTGATGATGGGCAGCATCGGCAGCCTGAACCGGCTGGGCTATGGCGAATTACAAAGCCTGGGGGCCCTGCTCAGCATTACCCTGATCTATGGGGGGGTTTACCTGCTGAGCCCCGCCCGCAAGGCTCCAGCAGTAGCTCCGGAAGGCTCGAGGCGTCCGGCAACCCTGTAAAGTTGGATTGATGGAAAGGAAACGCTCCAGGCGACGCCGAATGCTGTACCTGCTGCTCCTGTTGCTGGTACTCGGGCTGGTGTTGTGGATCAACGCCCCCGGTCTGGCCGCGTGGCTTTACCGCCTGTACTACACCCCCCGCGTGGAGGCCCTGCCCATAGCGCCCGGCTTTAGCGCTGCCGACCGTGTGCTGATGCTGGCCCCCCACCCCGATGATGAAGTGCTCTGCTGCGCAGGCACCCTCCAGCAGGCCAGGGCCGCCGGGGCCACGGTATTCATCGCCTGGCTCACCAGTGGTGACGGCTTCGAGTGGGATGCGGTGCTCCTCCGGCGCACCCCAGATCCGGGCGACAAGGCCATGCTCGAGCTCGGCCAGGCCCGCATGAACGAGGCACGCACCGGGGCTCGGATAATGGGGATTCCAGGCGAGAACCTGCGTTTTCTGGGCTATCCGGATCAGGGTCTGATGCGCCTCTTTCTGGACTACTACTACTATCCTTTCACCGCGCCCCACACCGGTGTAGACCGGGTTCCCTACCCCGGCACCCTGTCGCCCGGTGCCCTGTACACGGGCGAGAACCTCGAGCGAGACCTGGAAAAGCTCCTGGACGAGACCCAACCCACGGCGGTGCTGGCCCCCAGCCCGCTGGATGCCCACCCGGATCACCGTACCACCGGCGACCTGGCCCTGCGGCTGCTGGGCAAAAGAAAGGAGCTGCACAAGGCCCGCTTCTGGATTGTTCACGGAGGGCTGGAGTGGCCTCTGCCCAAGGGGGTACACAAGGATCTGCCGCTCGAGCCGCCCCCCAGGGGCCGCGGCCTGCCCTGGCAGCGGGTGGTACTGACCCCCGAGCAGATGGAGCGAAAGCTCGAGGCTGCCCGCGCCCACCACAGCCAGATCATCATTATCGGGCGTTTCATGGAAGCCTTTATCCGGCAAAACGAGCTGCTGAGCCCGGTGCCCCTTCCAGAGCCCGAGGCCCATCCCCTACGCTAGGCGGTTTTACCAAAGCTTTACCCCGTTGCCCTAGGCTGGCTACCGTTTATGGCCCAACTTCCCAGACGCTTGACCCGACGACAGGCCCTCAAAGGGTTGCTGGGGGGTGCTATGGTCGCTGCCGCCTCGGGACGGGGGCAGACCCTGAGCCCCACGCGCTACCCCTACAGTTCGGGGGCCTTTACTTGCTTTATTGAAGACTCCTATCTACAGGCCCCCGCCGCAACCCCAGCCTTTAGGGCCTGGCTCGAGGCCCGCTACCAGGAGGCCTACGACCACCCCCTGCGTTCGGCGCTTCAGGCGCAGCGCACACGGCTACGCTCAGCCTCAGTTGAACAGGCCCGCATGGCCGCCCTCTGGCTGCACCGGGCAGTCAAGACCCTCATCCCGCGTTTTAGCCTCGAGCGAGGCTTCGAGTTCTACAACGCGGTGCGGCTGGGTGAGCGGCAGTGCCTGTTGCAGTCGGTGCTGCTGGCCGGGCTGCTGCAGGAGCTGGGCCTTCCAGCAGGGGTGGTGATGGTCTGGCGCAACCAGGCGGGGCAGGAGAGCAACCTAGGTCATGCCGTCACGCTGCTGAGCCTGCCGGATCGATCCCAGGTTCTGGTAGATGCTTCCGACCCCCTGCCTTTCATGCGGCACACGGGCCTCTACCTGTGGGACGTCAGCGCCCAGGGATACCGCTTTGTGGAGCCTCGTTTTTCCACCGAGGGACACATTCTGGGATACCGGCGAAGCCTGGATGGCCAGGCGCTCAAGGGCGCCGCCGTGCGGCCCCTGGATATAGCCTTTCTGCACTCGCAGTTTGACTTTTACCGGGGAGAACGTGCCCCCAGGGGATTCATCGGGCCCAGCACCCCCGAGGGGCTTTCGGTTTCGGCCCGGTTTATGGAGCGAGCGGTAAAGCGACAGCCGCAGAACCCCCTGGCGGTGTATGGCCTGGGGTACATCTACCGCAAACAGGGCCGCCTCGAAGCAGCAAAGGCGCAGTTCCGCGATGCGGATCGTCTATACACTGCCCAGGGCTACCGACCCGCCGGGCTTCGCTCGGCCCTGGAGTGGGCCGGACTTTAAGCCGCACCTGCTTGAGAAAAGCGTCTAAGGGAGGTATTTGGTTTTTGGGAGAAACACATGCATCGCTGGTGGTTTTATCTGCTGTTGTTGACGCTCGTGGGCTGTGGGCGGAGTCCCGCCGAGGCCGGGAGCCTGCCCACAGTCCAGAGCCTGCCGCCCGGTGAAGTGCAGCCGGTGGCCCCTGGCTTTCACCCGGCCCCGCCCCTACCCCAGATTGTCCTGAACCCAGAGGTTCCTGGCCTGCGCAGGCTGGTCTACCTTTCCAACGGCTCCCTCGAGGCCGCGCATGGCCTGCTGCTGGTGCCCCGAAACCAGACCCAGCCTGCACAACTCCTCGGCCTGGCCCAGCAGGTGGTACAGCGGGCGTATGCCGCCCGGGAGAGCCTTGGGATGGTAGACGTGAGCCTCTACCGCGCCGAAGACTACGCGGGCTTTGGCGGGCCCCTGCCCCTCTTCACCGCCTCGGTACCCAAGGTTCGACTGGCCGAATTCCTGCGCCTGCGCCCCGAAACCCTGGCCCTGTACGACCATCTGTGGCTCAATCCGAACGAGCCCACCGCCCCGGCCCTGAAGCCCAGCCGACTGGCCGAGCACCGGCCCACCTTCGAGGGCAGCCACAACGAGTTGCTGAACCAGCAGCGGCTACAACTCCAACAGCGGCAGCGGGGCGCGCTGCCGGGTAGCGGGCTGTACTATCACGGGCCGCCCAACTCGAACAAGGTAGCCCTCACCTTTGACGATGCCCCACACCCCATGTATGCCCCCCTGGTGCTCGATGCCTTGCAGCGAGCCGGGGTCAGGGCTACTTTTTTCGTGATCGGGCGCAACGCCGAGGCCTACCCCTATTTCGTGCGCGACCTGGCCAGGGCCGGGCACGAGCTGGGTAACCACACCTACCACCATGTGCGGCTGGTGGGCCTTCCGGAGTCGGTCATGCGTGACGAGTTACTGCGCACCAACCAGCTCCTTCAGGGTCTGACCGGCCAGCCCGTGCGCTTTTTCCGCCCCCCTGGGGGCCGCTACGATGCCCAGGTGCTGCGGGTGGCTAAGTCCGTGGGTCTGACCACGGCCTTTTGGACCGACGACCCCGGCGACTTCAACAACCCCGGTAGCCGGGCGATCGAACGCCGCACGCTGCGCTTCTTGCGCAAAGGAGGCATCGTGCTCCTACACGACAACGCCCAGCAAACCTTGCCCATTCTGGTCAAGCTGGCCGAGGATGCCCGCTCACGGGGCCTCGAGCTGACCACCCTATCGGCGCAGGCGGGCAGGTGAGCATGGCCCTGGCCTCTCCCCTTCCCCACGCTGCGGCGCCTTCGCAGGGTGAAGCCCGCTCGGTAGCGCTCGATGCCTTCCGGGGCCTGACCGTGCTCCTCATGCTCCTGGTCAACAACATTGCCCTGGACAGTGCTACCCCCACCCAGCTCCAGCACGCGCCCTGGGGTGGGGGGCTTCATTTGGCCGATCTGGTTTTTCCCTGGTTTCTGCTGGCCACCGGGGTTTCGATGCCCTTCGCCTGGGCTTCTATCCAGCGGCGAACCCCAGGGTATGGCGTCTGGCTTCGCAAGGCCACTCTGCGAACGCTTACGCTCTTTGCCCTGGGCCTGCTGCTGGTTAGCGCGGTTGCCCACACCCCCCTGTTTGCCCTGGGGGTTTTGCAGCTCATCGCGCTGGCCTTCTGGGTGGGCGCAGTACTGTACCCCACCCCCGCCCTGCTGCGCTGGGGGCTGGCCGGGGGGCTGCTGGTTGGCTACTGGGCCGCCATTCGGTTCATACCCCTCCCCGGCGTGGGAGCAGGGGTTTTTGAAGAAGGGCAGAACCTGCTCCTGCACCTTAATCAAAACTACCTGGCTCCCCTGGGGCTACGGGGGGTGCTGTCGGTTATTCCTACCGCTGCGCTGGTGCTCATGGCTGGTGGGGTGGGAGATGTGCTACACAAACCGCTACGGCCCCTTCAGAAAGGGGCCTGGCTTTCCTTGCTGGGCCTGGGGCTGGGTCTTTTGGGGTACGCCTGGAGCCTGGATCTCGAGTTCAACAAGCCCTACTGGACGCCTGCCTACATCCTGATGGGTGCTGGCAGTGGAACCCTGCTTCTAGGAAGCCTGACCTGGCTCGAGCATGCCCTCGGAAAAGGCTGGCTCTTCTCACTGGTTATACCCGGAAGCAACGCCCTCCTGGCCTACATAGCGCCCATCCTGGTAAAGGTCTGGATTCTACAAGACTGGAAACTGGATGGCCTGAGCCTGCAAAACTGGCTCCTGCTTCAGGTCAAAGCAACCTGGGGATCCTGGGTGGGGGGCTGGGCTTACTCGCTGGGCTACCTAGCATTCTGGTGGCTGGTACTGGCCTGGCTTTACCATAGGCGGTGGTTCTGGCGGGTGTAAAGGTGGTGGCGAATTGCCCTTTGGAGGATTCAGACAAAGGCAGCCAGAAAACGCAGTCTAGCTCAATGCCAGTTCGGGTGGGGTCGCAAAACTTCTATCAGCTCACTACAATCCCTTCGTGTGCTACCTCATAACTCCACCCCGGCCATCTTCAAGAGGATGCGGCTGCGAATGAGGTTGTGCACCAGAAGGATGAGGTTGACCCGAGCCACCAGCCCCCAGTAGGAGCAGGCTTCTACCCTGTG
>NZ_JAGDFV010000054.1 GCF_017497985.1 Meiothermus sp. CFH 77666 | reverse complement strand
GATCAGCAGCAGGTCTTGCCAGCGATGATGGGTTTTCAAGTACTCGCGGGAATCGGGTATCTGGGCTAGATACGGCAACGGACTGGGGATGGAGACAGCTTTCATATGTGATTATGATAAAAGCCTGAAAGCAACCGGAGCCCTACCCCTTGCGTGGAGAGGGCTTTACTATGAGTTCATGGATATTCGAATAGGAGCTGAAGATCTTCAGCCCGAGGAGCTCATTGCGCTGTACGAAGACAGCGGCTGGGGCAAGGCTTTGGAATACCGGCCCGAAATGGTCAAAACGGCCATTGAAAAAGCCGATCTGGTATTGCAGGCTCGAGTTCAAAAGCGGCTGGTGGGCTACCTTTCGGCCTTTTCGGACGGGGTTTCCAGCACACATCTGGACGTACTGCTGGTGCACCCCGCCTTCCGGGGCCGTGGTATTGGCACTGCCCTGATGCGAACCTTTTTGAACCATCTTGCTCCGACCTCGCTTTGGGTGCTGGGCTTCGAGGAGAACGCCGGCTTTTTCGAGCGATTTGGTCTGAAACAACGCCCGGTTTTGCGGGCCTGGTCGGCTTCATCTACCGAGTGGAAGGGTGTGGTGGCCTCGAGGGAGGCCTGATTCACAGCTTACCTCTGACTTTATCGCCCTCTTTACAGACGTAGCTTCCCATCTGGGCAGCCACTGTTTTCTAAAAGACAACGCATTTTGAAGTCAGGCGGCTCAAAATAAGTGAAGAGCGCTCTATCCCTATAAGTGTGTGTTTGTTCTTGGGTATGGCACTACTTGCCAACCCCAAAGCCCTCACGCCGGTGGTGCTTTATGCTTCCGCTTTGTGCTCTAGGATGAACACATGGAGTACCTCGCCTACACCGTCTTGCTGCTGACCTACCTGGGCCTGGGCCTGGGCTACTGGCCGGGCTACCGCATGAACCGGGCGGCCATTGCCCTCACCGGCGCGGCTTTTCTGATTGTGCTGGGGGTGCTCGACTTCGAGCAGGCCTGGCGGGCCCTCGAGCCCCATACCCTGGGCTTCTTGTTTGGGGTGATGGTGCTCAACACCCACCTGGCCTATGCGGGGTTTTTTCAGCTCGTACTGAACTGGCTGGTGCACCTGGCCCGCTCGCCCCTGGGCCTTCTGGTCTGGCTGACCTTTGGCACCGGCCTGCTCTCGGCCCTGTTCCTCAACGACACCATCGCCATCCTTTTCACCCCGCTGGTGCTGGCCCTGACCCGCACCCTGGGGCTGCCGCCGGTGCCCTACCTGCTGGCCCTGGCCGGGGCCACCAACCTGGGCAGCGTGGCCACCCTGACCGGCAACCCCCAGAACATTGTGGTGGGGAGCCTCTCCCGCATCGGCTACCTGGACTTTGCCGCCGCCCTGACCCCGGTGGCCCTGCTGGGCCTGCTGGTGCAGGTGGGGCTCCTGTATCTTTTCTACCCGGCCCTGCGCTCCCTTAAGCCCCTGCCGCCCCTGCCGCCTTTGCGCTTTCGCTACAACCGGGCCCTCTTGTTCAAGGGCCTCTGGATTACCCTGGCCCTGCTGGCGGCTTTCCTGCTGGGCTATCCCCTGGCGCAGGCCGCGCTGATTGCCGCCGGGTTGCTCTTGTGGAGCCGCCGGATTCGCTCCGAGCGCTTTTTTATGCGGGTAGACTGGGAATTGCTGGTGCTGTTCTCGGGGCTGTTTATGGTGACGGCCGCCGTGAAGGAGCTGGGCGTTCTGGCTTTGCTCGAGCCCTTAGCCGCTACCGCGCCGGGCCTGACGGGCGTGACGGTGCTTTTGTCCAACCTGATTTCCAACGTACCGGCGGTGCTGCTGTTGTACCCCCTGATTCCCGCCGGCGAGACCCAGGGCTGGCTTCTGCTGGCGGCGGCCTCGACGCTGGCGGGCAACCTGACCCTCCTGGGCTCGGTGGCCAACCTGATTGTGGCCGAGGCTGCCCGGCGCGAGGGGTACCACCTGAGTTTTCTGGAGCACCTGCGCTTTGGCCTGCCCCTCACGCTGGTTACATTGCTGATTGCTTATGGCTGGATTTACCGTTAGCCTCGAGCCCCGTCTGATGGCGGTGGCCCAGGAAATAAGGGCCCCTACCCACGCCGATATTGGCGCCGACCACGCCCTTTTGCCCCGCTACCTGCTGTTGTCCGGGCGGGTAGGGCGGGTAATTGTGGTGGAGAAAAACCCGCAGCCCTGGGAGAACTCGAGGCGAGCCCTTACGGGCCTGAATGCCGAGGTGCGCCTGGGCGACGGCCTTTCGGCCTTGCAGGCGGGTGAGACCGACTCACTGAGCCTGTGCGGGATGGGGGCCCGGCTTATGGTTCGCATCCTCTCGGCCCACCCGGCCCGGCTGCCCCCCCGCCTGGTGCTCCAGCCCAACGACAGCCCCGAGCCCCTGCGCCGCTGGGCGCTTTCTGCTGGGTTTGCCCTGGTGAACGAACAGATGGTGGAGGGCTTCTGGCGCTATGGCATCCTTACCCTACAGCGCGGTACTTGTACGGCCTATGCGGGGTTGCCGCTCGAGCCGGCCCTGCGCTATGGGCCGCTGCTGCTCAAAGCCCAGCACCCCTTGCTCAAGACCGACCTGCAAGAGCGGCAGCAGTATTTGCAAAAGCTGGCCCAGGTAGAGAAAGTCCGGGCTGAACTCGAGGTGCTGGGGCAGGCCCTGACGCTCTTAGGAGCGTAAAATTTCCCCCACTCCCCACAGGCCACGAGCCACACGCCACAAGCCTTCCTCAATGAGGCAACCGGGGTTGCACCACACCGTACACGTACGTGCCCAACAGCGCCCCCAGCAAAATCAGCAACGCACCCGCATACCCACTGCCCAGCAGGGCGTAAATGGGCCCGGGGCAAGCACCCACCAGCCCCCAGCCCAGCCCAAACACCACCCCGCCCAGAATGTAGCGGTAGCGGCCCGGATCGGGCGGACGGACGCTCAGGGGTTCCCCCTCGCGCGACTTGACCCCCAGCCGCCGCAGCAACCAGAGCGAGAGCGCTGCGGTGAGCACCGCACTGCCGATAACGCCGTACATGTGAAACGACTCGAAGCGGAACATCTCGTAGATGCGGTACCACGAAGCAATCTCGGAGCGAATGGCCACCACCCCAAAAAATGCGCCCGCCAGCAGATAAGGCAGGTAGGCCCGCAGGCCCTGGAGGGGCCTGGCTTGTTCGGTGGTCTCCACCTTGAACTCGTCGGAACGGAGCAGGGCCATGTTTTACCTCCAGGAAAGCAGCCAGGGCAGCAGCAGGTGGGCCGATATCAGCCCTCCCACAAAGAAGCCCAGCGTGGCCAGCAGCGAAGGCAGTTGTAGCGCGGCCAGCCCGGTAATGGAGTGCCCCGAGGTGCACCCTGCCGCCCAGCGGGCCCCAAAACCAATCAAGAACCCGCCCAGCAGCAAAAACAAGGCCCCCGGCAGGCTCAGCACCGCTTGCCAGGAAAAAAGTTCCCTGGGCAAAAAGCCCGAGTCCGCCGAAACCCCCATCTGCGCCAGGGCCTGGGCCGTCTGGGGGTTGAGCGCTACCGGGTTGGGGTTGGCCCAGAGCACCCCGGCCACAAACCCCCCCAGCACGATGCCCAGCACAAAAGCCAGGTTCCAGCTTTCGGCCCGCCAGTTGTAGCGGAAAAAGGGCTGCCGGCTACCCAGGGCCGCGCAGAGATGCCGCAGCGAGGAGGAGATGCCAAAGCGCCGGTTGCCAATCAGGAGTAGCAGGGGCACGGTCAGGCCGATCAGGGGGCCCGCCACGTACCAGGGCCAGGGCTGGGTGAGCCATTCCATAGAACCCTATCATCCAGGAAAAGCTGACAAAGATTGTAAACTAATCCGCAAAAAAGAACCTCGAGGCGTAGAAAACTTCAGATTCGACAGTTGACTCAAAACTTGGTACCGGTTCAGGAAGCGGGAGATAGGGGAGGGGGATTCGGTCTGGCTGTGCTGGGGTCTGGCTTTGCCCTGACCCGTGAGAAGGAGGAACAGCAGGGCCTTGAGGGACTCCCGGAGGTGGGGGGTTAGCATGAGGGTCAGGATGGTGCAGAGTAAGGAGTGGGCCGCTTGTGGCATAGAACCCTTCATCTGAAGGGAACCCGGCGGCCCTTTTCAAGTGTTCCCCCCCAGGCATAGGTATGCGCGGGATGGATAAGCGCAAGTTTTGAGTTGAGCATTGCTGGCGAGGCCATAACCCAACTGCTCAAGATTGAACCCAACGCACCCATTAACGCCGCCAAACAGATTGTTGGCTTTCAGAACATCCTGATTCACAACCATACTTGGGTTAGTTTGGCAAAACAAGGGTAGAAGCGAGGGAAGTAGCTCATCTTCATCAAACCTTCGCATTCCATACACCGAACTTTGGCTATGCTAGAGGAACATCGAGGGGTGAATATGACCCGTTCCCGTCCACGCATGCGCATACCCTGGCTCTGGCTTCTGGCGGCTCTGGTGGTGGGGGGGCTGGGGGTGGCGGCGTATGTGCTGCTCCGGCCCAAGGCGACCCCGGCCAGCACCCCCACGGTGGAGACCGCTACTGTGCAGCGGGGGGTGTTCAGGGTCTCGGTCTCGGGGCCGGGCACCCTCGAGGCTGCCCAGTCCCTTGCGGTCAAGCCCGCCGTCAACGGCACCGTGCTCAAGCTGCCCACCGTGGGCGACCGGGTACAGCGGGGGCAGCTTATTGTGCAGCTCGACCCCACCAACTACACCCGCGCCCTGGAAAACGCCCGGCTGGCCCTGCAAAAGGCCCAGGCCAACCTGGACAAGCTGCGGGCCGACCAGGCCAGCGCCCAGGCCACCAACCGGCAGAACATCGCCAGCGCCGAGGTGGCCTATGCCAATGCTCGGCGCGACCTCGAGGCCGCCCGCGCCAACCTCCAGGCCACCCAGAAGCTCTATGAGCTGGGGGGCGCCAGCGCCCAGAGCCTGCAAAGCGCCCGCGACGCCTACGCCAAAGCCCAGGCCAGCCTGGAAATGGCCCAGGTCAACCTGAACACCGCCCGCCAGGCCCTCTCGCTGCGCAATAGCGCCAATGCCCAGGATCTGCGCAACGCCCAGATAGCCGTGGAGCAGGCCCGGCTCGAGGTCAAAAACGCCGAAGAAAACCTGGCCAATACCAAAATCTACGCCCCCTTCGATGGCGTGGTGGCCGAAGTGAACGCCCAGGTGGGCAGCATCGGGGTGGGGGCCACGGTCAGCAACAGCACCGCCCTGCTCACCCTGATAGACGATTCCAGCGTGAACCTGCCGGTGCAGATTGACGAGAGCGAGATTGCCAGGGTGCGGGTGGGCCAGCGGGTCGAGGTGAGCTTGGATGCCTTCAGCGGGGAAACCTTTGAGGGCAAGGTTACGGCCATTGCCCCCAAGGCCCAGATTCAGCAGAACATCGCCTTTTTCTACGTGACCGTGAACATCCCCAACCCCGAGCGCAAGCTGCGGCCCGGCATGAGCGCCGAAGGGGAAATTATCCTGGAGGAGATTCCGGACGCCCTCACCATCCCCAAGCGGGCCGTGCAGACCGTGCGCAACCGGGCCTATGTGGATGTGCTCCAGCCCGACGGCAGCAAGGAAACCGTGCGGGTGGTGCTGGGGCCCGACGACGGGGTGAACCAGGTGATCCGCGAGGGGCTGGAACCCCGCCAGACCGTGGTGTTGCCCAGCCGGGCGCCGTCGAGCAGTAATCAAAGCGGGCAGAGCGGTCTGCGCCTGCCCTTGGGGGCCCCTCCGGGAGGTGGGCGATGACGGTGGTCGCGCTCGAGCAGGTGCGCAAGGTGTACAAAACGGGGGCGCTCGAGTTCGAGGCCCTCAAGGGGGTCTCGCTGGAGATCCGCCAGGGCGAGATGGTGGCCCTGATGGGGCCCTCGGGCTCGGGCAAAACCACCCTGATGCAAATTATCGGCCTGCTGGATCGGCCCACCGAGGGCCGCTACCATCTGGCCGGACAGGACGTGACCACCCTCACCGAAAACGAGCGGGCTGAGGTACGCAACCAGGAGATCGGCTTTGTCTTTCAGGCCTTTCACCTGCTGCCGCGCCTGAACGTGCTGGAAAACGTGGAGGTGCCGCTCATCTACGCGGGCTACGGCCCCGAAGAACGGCGCGAGCGGGCCGTGGAGGTGCTGCAAAAGGTGGGGCTGGGGGACAAGCTCAAAAACCTGCCCTCGCAGCTTTCGGGGGGCCAGAAGCAGCGGGTGGCAGTGGCCCGGGCCCTGACCATGCGCCCCTCCATCCTGCTGGCCGACGAGCCTACCGGCAACCTCGACTCCAAAACCGCTGCCGAGGTGATGCGGCTCTTTCAGGAGCTCAACGACGAGGGCACCTGCGTGATTGTGGTCACCCACGAGGCCGACATCGCCGAGTACACCGGGCGCATCGTGCGCATTCGCGATGGGCAGATCGAGTCGGACGGCCCCAACCCCCACCGCAAGCGCCCCGTGGGAGGGTTTGCATGAGCGTGGCGCTACCGCCTGCCAAAAAAGTACGCTCCCGCGTGGCGGGCATGAACCCCTGGCAGGTGTTTCGCATTGCCTGGCGGGCCATTCTGGGGAACCCCCTGCGCTCTATTCTGACCACCTTGGGGGTGATTATCGGGGTGGCGGCGGTGGTGGCCCTGACCATGGTGGGCCAGGGCTCCACCGCCAACATCACCCGCTCGCTGCAAAGCCTGGGCACCAACCTGCTTACCATCGGGAGTGCTACCGGGGGGCGCGGTGGGGGCTTTGGCCTGGTGCGCTTTGGCGGCCCCCAGACCATCACCCTGGCCGATGCCGAGGCGGTCAGGGCGGCCTTCGCGGGCCGCCTGGCCGGGGTGGCGCCCGCCCTGCAAAGCAACCAGCAGCTCAAGGTGGGGGCCGCCAACCTGAACGCCACCGTGATTGGCACCTGGCCCGACTACGCCAGCGTCCGCAACGCCCAGCCCGCCGAGGGCAGCTTCTTCAGCGAGGCCGACGTCCAGAGCCGCAGGCGGGTGGCGGTGATTGGCTACGGCATCGCCCAGGACTTATTCGGCGGCCAGGATCCCATCGGCCAGCGCCTGCGCATTGCGGGTATCTCCTTCACGGTGGTGGGGGTGCTGCCCGACAAGGGCGACTCGGGCTTTGCCAGCCCCAACTACCAGGTGATGGTGCCGCTCTCCACCTACCTTCAGCGCCTTGCCCGCAGCAGCACCGGCGAGCCCAGGGTGAACGCCATTTATGTGCAGGCCCCCGACAAGGACTCGCTCTCCCGCCTCCAGCAAGAGCTGACCGACTTCATGGCCCAGCGCCGCAAGGTGAGCGACCCCAGCGAGTACGACTTTAGCGTGCAGAACCAGGCCGACGCGCTGGCCTCGGTGAACCAGGTTACCCAGACCATGACCCTCTTTCTGGGCGGGGTGGCCGGGATTAGCCTGCTGGTGGGCGGGATTGGCATCATGAACATCATGCTGGTCTCGGTGACCGAGCGCACCCGCGAGATTGGCATCCGCAAGGCCCTGGGGGCCAAACCCCGCGACATCCTGACCCAGTTCCTGGTGGAGTCGGTGGTGCTCTCGGTGGGGGGCGGCATCCTGGGCATCTTTTTGGGGCTGGCCATGGCCCGCAGCGTGGGGCAACTGCTGCGGGTGACCCCGGTCTTCGACCCCTTCAGCATGGTGCTGGCCTTTGTGTTTTCGGTGGCGGTGGGGGTCTTCTTTGGCTACTACCCGGCCTCGAGGGCCGCCCGGCTCGACCCGGTGGAGTCGCTAAGGTACGAGTAGCCGAAAGCCCCTAGCCATCCGCCATCGTTCAGTGGGGTGGAGGTTACGCGATCCCAGGTCGCAGGTCTCATGTCGCAAGCCGGAACGTCCTGAGCCAAGGGTAAGTCGTCACCTCATACTCAAGTTACGCAACCCAGAAAAAAAGGCGATAGAATAGGGGTCTTCTGACAGCATAGGAGACCCCAAGATGCGTATAACCCCGTTGGCGACGTACCTGGAAGCGATGCTGGTGTCCATCCATAACCAGAGCTGTAGCGGTCTGGCTGATGGCTTTCATGCCGAATCAATCTCCCACGATTGG
>NZ_JAGDFV010000053.1 GCF_017497985.1 Meiothermus sp. CFH 77666 | reverse complement strand
CGCCATCACCGTACTGAACTTGGCTTTACCGCTTGGTGGGCTTACCTCATCATCGCCCTGAACCTCATCGCTGCTTCCCCAGACCTGTGTATAGCTGACATCGTTTTGTGACTAGCACCAGTGATTACTCACATCCAGGTTTAGAGGGCCACAGGGCAAGACCATATCTCGGCCATCAGCCATAGACCATAGACTATAGACTATAGACTATAGACTATAGACTATAGACTATCCTGAGCTCAACGAGTGCCCAGCACATTGAGCGCCAGCCGGTAGGTCTGGGCATGGGCCTCCACTGTGGTGCGGGGGTCGCGGTTGTAGCCGCCGCCCATGACCACCACCAGGGGTACGTGGGCCTGCTTTACTTTTGCGAACACCCGCCGATCCCGCTCGGCCAGCCCTAGCAAGCTGAGGTTCAGCCGCCCAAAGCGGTCGTTATGCAGCACATCTACTCCGGCGTTGAAGAAGACCAGGTCGGGCTTGAAGGCGAAGGCCTGCTCGAGGGCGGGCTCCAGGGCTGCCAGATATTCGGCATCGCCGGTGGCATCGCCCAGGCCCACGTCTAGGCTGCTCTGCTCCTTCTTGAGGGGGTAGTTGCGCAGGGCGTGTACCGAGAGGGTAAACACGCGGGGGTCGCGCTGGAAAAAAACCGCCGTGCCGTTGCCCTGGTGGGCGTCCAAATCAACCACCAAAGCCCGTCCACGCCAGCCCCCGGTTCGCAGGTGGGCGATGGCTACGGCCACATCGTTGAACAGGCAGTAGCCCTCGGCCCGGTCTGGATAGGCGTGGTGGGTTCCCCCGGCCAGGTTGAGGCCCAGGCCGGTTTCCAGGGCATCCTGGGTGGCGGCCAGGGTGCCTCCGGCAGCATGCAAGGCCCGCGTCAGCAGGCTTTGGGTCCAGGGCAGCCCCACCTTGTGGGCCTCCTGGCGGCTCAGCCCCTCGGTGCGGAGCTTTTGCAGGTAGTCGTGGGTATGGGCCAGGGCCAGGGTCTCCCAGCCAATGGCGGGGGCTGGTTGGATGTTCAGTTCGTGCCGAAGCGCCTCGGCCACCCCGCCATATTTGTATTTGGGGAAGGGGTGATATTCGGGGAGCTCGAGGACGCAGTGGGAGGTGGAGTAGGCCCGGCGCATGCTTCCTCAACATGCCACACAAACCCCAAGCTTTGTGTGGTTTGGGTGGGTGATCAGATAAGCTCCCCGCAGAGCCCGTGCTCAATCCTGTAAACGCTTCCACATCTTTTGCAAAACTAATTGCTACCTTGATGGCGCTTAGCCTCGAGCCACCCCTGCTCATAAGGTTCCCATTGGAACCCCTCGAGGCTAAGCTTCAATGCCTGGCGCTCCATTTTCCTTCGCACTGTTGCCAGGGACTCCATTCCAGCCCCCCAATAGGGGGGTTCTTTATTGCTGGCTGCTCGGCACATTCGCGTTCCTGACGATGCAGGCATGAGAAATGCAAACCCCGCCACAGCAGGCGGAGACAAAAACGCCAGACGGGGTTTACAGCGTCTCGAGCTTCTGCCGCAGGGCCTGCGCCCGCTCACGCAAGGGCGTGGCCTGGGGGTTTTCTTGCTCGAACTGCATGATGGCCCTGGGGTGGATGTGGTGCTCGTCGGGGTTGCCAAAGAGCGAGTTGAGCAACTCGAACTCTTCCTGCGAACGCAGCGAGGCATCCTCGCGGAACATGTTCAAATACGTCCAGGTGAACTGCGGCTCGCTGACCGCGCCGCTCAGGTAGGCGTCCAGCAGGCGCTTGTAGGGCTCGAGGCCGGCAGGCGCGAGCCCACTGGGGGAGGGTAGGGGCTCAGTGTTCTGCGTGGGCCTCGTCTGGCGCTCGAGGTTGCTCGAGCCGCTTTCCTGTGGTTTTTCAACCTTTACATCGGGCAGGTACTGGCTGAAGAGGGACTCGAGGTTCTCCAGGGTAATGTCCCAGTTATTGAGCTCAAAGAGCGGCTGGCCGTTGCGAAAAAGGATAATCTGGGGCGAATGGTGCACAATGCCGGTGCGTTCAGCCACGCGGTTGGAGGCCGGGCGATGTTCGACCACCTTTATGATGCCCACCGGGATTTCGGGCCGCTCCCGCAGCATTTTTTCCACGTTGCCCCAGCCCTGCATGGTCTTGTGGCAGGTGCCCGCCTTGAATATGGCCGTGACGGTCTGGCTTTCGATGAACCTATCGGCTTCTTCGGGGGTGGTGATGGCGTACATGCGCTCTCTCATGGACTCGAGTCTAGTCGCAGGGGCTCTGGGCAAACGTTAGCCGGGACACTTCCAGCGCACAACGCCGGTGGGGGGCTCTCTTTGTAAGCGCTTACAAAGCTTGGAATCTACTGAACAGCTTTTTCGCTTTCGTCTGGAACCAGGGGGCGGCCCTCGAGCGCTGTGGAAAGCACAATGGTCGAGGTGATGCGGGCGATGCCCGGCACGGCCTTGATGCGGTAGATGAGGGCCTCTAAGGTTTTGGTATCGCTGGTGCGCACCTTGAGCAGCAGGTCGTTTTCGCCGGCGATGCTGTGCACCTCCTCGATCTGGGGAAACTGCTCGAGGGCGGGCTGGATCTCCCTTCCGGTAAAGTTGTTGTCCAGTCGGATGGCCACAAAGGCCGTCAGCTTGAGGCCCAGGGCTTCGGGGTCAACCTGAATTTTGTACGCTCGGATGACCCCCCTGCGCTCGAGTTTTTTCACCCGGTCATGCACAGCTGCGGGGGAAAGCCCCACCCGCTGGCCAATTTCAGCATAGGAGAGCCGGCTTTCCTGTTGAAGCTCGAGCAAAATGGCCCGGTCGCGCGCATCTAGTTGAACCATATTCGGTATGATAACAAAAGAACAAACGGTGTATGGACAAATAGGGATGTAAGCGTATATAGTTAGATTATTCCCCATTCTGGGGAATACCTCCAGACCCTCAACCTGAGCCAGAGCCTGTCATCCTCCGCAGGCACGCTTTAGCCAATCCCTTTCACGGCTCAGGTTGGGTTATTCTGGATACCTCAGGGCGAAAGGCGAACCATGTCCAGAACGGCTTTGCTGCTGATAGACATCCAACAAGGGCTCGACGACACCGCCTACTTTGGCCTTCGCAACAACCCCCAGTTCGAACGCAACGTGGCCGCCTTGCTGGACGGGTTTCGGCAGGCCGGTACGCCGGTTCTTCACGTTCAACATCACTCGCTTCGCCCCACCTCGCCGTTGCGCCCTGCTCAGCCCGGACACGACTTCAAGCCCGAGGCCCGTCCCCAGGAAGGGGAGCCCATCTTCGCCAAAACCGTCAACAGCGCCTTTATTGGTACCGACCTCGAGGCCTACCTGCGCCAGGAGGGCATTACCCGACTGGTGGTAGCGGGCCTGACTACCGACCACTGCGTCTCCACCACCGTGCGCATGGCCGGCAACCTGGGCTTCGAGGTGTGGCTGGTGGGAGATGCCTGCGCTGCCTTTGCCAAGCAAAGCCCCGAGGGCATGATTTCAGCCGACCAGGTGCACCGGGTGCATCTGGCCAGCCTGAGCGGGGAGTTCTGCACGGTGGTCAGCACCCAGGAAGCCCTAGAGAGAAAGTGGTCGTAACGGTGCAGCCGAGCCTGGCCCGCCCCCACAACCCGCCTCTGGTGCTGCTGGCACTGCTGGCTTTGTACTTCATCTGGGGCTCGACCTACCTGGCTATCCACTACGCCGTGCAGGGGTTTCCTCCTTTTCTGGGTAGTGCGATTCGCTTTCTGGTGGCAGGGGGGCTGCTGTTTGCATTCTTGCGTGGGCGTGGGCATCCCACGCCCACACCTGCGGAGTGGGGGGGTGCGGCCCGGGTGGGCATTCTGCTGATGGGGGGTGGCATGGGCGGGGTGATGCTGGCTTCCTCGCTGGGGGTGGCCTCGAGCCTCACCGCCATCTTTCCTGCCGCAACCCCCCTGCTGGTGGTGCTGTTCTCGGGTTGGTGGGGCCGCTGGCCGCACCGCACGGAGTGGGTGGGTCTGTTGGTGGGGTTTGTGGGGGTGGTGCTGCTCTCACTCGAGGGCTCCCTGCGCTCCAACCCGGTGGCCACACTCATTCTGGCCTGTGCGCCCCTGTGCTGGGCCTTTGGCACGGCCTGGAGCCGCCACCTTCCCCTGCCCGGAGGGCTGATGGCCTCGGCTACCCAGATGCTCACCGGCGGGCTTTTTCTGCTGGGCCTGAGCCTCCTCCTGGGCGAGCGCATGACCCAGATGCCGAGCCTGGGAGCCATCCTGGCCCTGCTGTACCTCACGGTGTTCGGATCCCTGATTGCCTACAGCGCTTTTACCTACCTGCTCGATACCGTTCGCCCTGCCCTGGCCACCAGCTACGCCTATGTGAACCCGGTGGTGGCGGTGCTGCTGGGGGTTTTCATTGCCCACGAAAAGCTGGACATCTACACCTTTATCGCCCTGCCCATCATTTTGCTGGGGGTGGCGCTGGTCGCGGTGGCGCGGAAGTGAGTACAATCCGGCATGGCTTTTGACCTAACCCCCCACCCCATCATTCAGGCCCCCATGGCCGGAGGGGCTACCACTCCCGAGCTGGTCGCTGCCGTTTCCAACGCGGGCGGGCTGGGCTCGCTGGCGGGGGTAATGCTTCCGCCGGAGCGGCTCCGCGAGGAAATCCAGAAAATTCGCACCCTGACCGATAGGCCCTTCAATGTCAACCTGTTTGTGTTGAAGCCGGTGCAGATTTCGCCAGCCGAACTGGAAACCGCCCTAAAGCGCCTGGAGCCCATCCGGGCCGAGCTGGGCCTGCCGCCGGGGAAGCCGCCTGTGAAGTTCAGCGAGGACTTTGAGGCGCAGCTCGAGGTGCTCCTGGAAGAAAAGCCCCCGGTGGTGAGCTTTCACTTCGACCTCTTACCCGCCCCCCAGGTCGAGCGTCTGCACCAGGCGGGTTGCAGGGTCATCGGTACCGCCACCAACGTGGCCGAGGCCCTGGCCTGGCAGGAGGCCGGGGCCGACTACATCTCTGCCCAGGGGGCTGAGGCTGGGGGCCACCGGGGCACCTTTATCGGGCCTTTCGAACATTCTATGACCGGCACCCTGGCCCTGCTGCCGCAGGTGGTGGCGGCGGTGAAAGTCCCCGTTATTGCCGCTGGGGGCATCATGGACGGGCGGGGCATTGCAGCAGCTTTGCTCCTGGGGGCTTCGGCGGTGCAGATGGGCACAGCCTTTCTGACCTGCCCGGAGGCGGGCATCCACCCCCTTTACAAAGAAGCCCTGTTGCACACCCAGGGCGACCCCACCGTGGTTACCCGCACCTTTTCCGGCCGACCTGCGCGGGGTTTACGCAACGCCTTCATCGAGCGCATGCAGCCCTACGAGGCCCTGGTGCCGCCCTACCCCATCCAGAATGCCCTTACCGCCGAAATTCGCCAGGCGGCGGCCAAGGCAGGCCGCCTCGAGTTCATGTCGCTGTGGGCGGGGCAGGCCGCCAGCCTGTGCCGTAGCCTGCCTGCCGCCGTGCTGGTCGAAACGCTGGTGCGCGAGACTCAAGAAGCCCTGCGCCAGATGGAAGGGGCCCTGCATGCCTAGGCTTTTTTACGGCTGGATCGTGGTGGTGGTGGCGGTGGTGGCGACCCTGATTGCCGCCGGTAACCGCTCGGTGCCGGGGGCCCTGATTCAGCCCCTCCACGACAGCACCGGCTGGGCCATTCAGAGTATTTCTTTCGCTACAGCCATTGGCCTGGTGCTCTTTGGCCTGGGGGCGCCCTTGAGCGGCTACCTGATGGATCGCCTGGGCCCCCGGCGCATCACCCTGTTTGGGCTGGGGCTGATGGGCCTGAGCATGGCCCTGAGCGCCCTGATGACCCAGGTCTGGCAGCTTCACCTCTTCTGGGGGCTCCTGAGCGGGGTGGGCACCGGGGTGGTGGGCGGGGTGTTGGGGGCCACAGTGGCCAACCGCTGGTTCATCCGGCACCGGGGGCTGGTGACGGGCATCTTTGGGGCGGCCACCTCGGCGGGCCAGCTCATCTTCATCCCGGCCCTGGTCTTCTGGGCCAGCGGGCTGGGCTGGCGCGAGGCCAGCTGGATCATGGCGGCGGTGTCGCTGCTGGCCCTCGTGCCGGTGTGGTTCTTCATGAAAGATAGCCCCGCCGAAATGGGGTTGCGGGCCCTGGGGGCGGCCTCTGGCTCGGCCCCCATGAAGATTACCGCCGACCCCGGCATCATGGGCAAGGCTCTGCATTCGTCCACCTTTTGGCTCCTGGCCACCACCTTCTTCATCTGCGGCGCGACCTCCAACGGCCTGGTGGGGGTGCACTTTATCCCCTATGCGGTCTCGTGCGGCCTGACCCCGACCACCGCCTCCGGCATTCTGGCCGTGATGGGGGCACTCAACTTTGTGGGCACCCTGGCTTCGGGCTACCTGACCGACCGCTACGACCCTCGAGTGCTGCTCAGCCTTTACTACGGCTTCCGGGGCCTTTCGCTCTTGTTCTTGCCCTTTGCCACCACCCCCGAGACCCTGCTGGTTTTTGCGGTGGTGTTTGGCCTGGACTACATCGCCACCGTGCCCCCCACCGTGGCCCTGGTGGCCGACAACTTCGGGCGGCAGAACGTGGGCACGGTCTACGGCTGGGTCTTTGCCGCCCACCAGCTAGGGGCTGCTGCCGCAGCCTGGGCCGGAGGGGCCGCCCGCGACGCGCTGGGCGAGTACAACCTGGCTTTCTTGCTGGCCGGGGCTATTGGGATTGCAGCAGCGCTCCTGTCGCTGGGTATCCGTCGGCCCCCCAAGCTGGCGGCAGCCCAGGGTTAAAAAAAGGGTTTGTCGAGAAAGGTAGATTGTTTGGGTAAAGCTGTTGTTCTGTCCAGGACAAGGGATTTTGAATCCCGGATGTTGAGATTTTTGTGAAGACCAAAGGCGTTGCGAGGGGTGTGTAGGTCGTTGGTGTGGCCGGTTTGTAGGGTGTGTGTTCAAACAAAGTTGGTATCACTTCCGGGCGCGTACCCGCATGGGCAGCCCCCCGTGGGCGCAGAGGGTGAAGTTGGGCTCGGGGCGGATGGGGGCGGGGCGGGTGAGCTCGAGGTCGAACTTTTGCAGCAGCGTGGCCACAATCAGCTTGTACTCCACGGTAGCAAAGCCCTGGCCGGTGCAGACCCTGGGCCCCAGGCTGAAGGGGAAGTAGGCCCCGCGCGGCAGCAATTTTTCGAACTCGGGGGTCCAGCGCTCGGGCCGGAACTCGTCGGGCTGCTCAAAGAAGCGGGGGTCGCGCTGGGTGGCCCACTGGCTCATCACAATTTGGGTCTTGGGGGGTAACTTGAGGCCGCCGAGCTCAAGCGCCTCCACGTTCTCACGCCCAATAATCCAGACCGGCGGGTACAGCCGCAGGCTTTCCTTGAAGATCTGATCCAGATAGGGGAGACGTTGCACGTCTTCAAAACCCGGCAGTGTGCCCAGGCTGTCCACCTCGGCCCTGAGCTTGGCCTTTACCTGTGGGTGCTGGTCGAGCAGGTACCACGTCCAAATCAGGGCGTTGGCGGTGGTCTCGAGGCCTGCCGTGATTACCGTGAGTACCTCGTCGCGCAGTTGTCGGTCGGAAAGCTCTACGTCGGACTGGCTCTGCGCTTCCAGTAGCATGGAGAGCAAATCGTCGCCCAGGTCGCCGCGCTCCCGCCGGTGGGCGATGTGCCGGCTCACCATCTCGTTCAGGGCCCGCACCACCCGGATGCCGTCGCGGTTCATAGCGGGGTGCCAGTCGGGCAGGTTGAGCCAGCCGTAGACCATCTGGCCCACCACCTTCTGCCCCAGCATGATGGCCCGGTGCATGATCTCGCGGTCTTCGCCAGCCTCCACATCGAACATGCACTTAGCCACCACCCGCAGCGTGAGGGCGTTCATGTCCTCGTCAATATGCCGAATTTCGCTGTTCTGCCAGTGCGAGAGCATCTCGAGGGTAAACCGGGTCATTACCTCGGCGTAGCCCTGGAGGCGTTTGTAGTGGAAGGCCGGGCGCATCAGCCGGCTCTGTTGCTTCCAGAACTCGCCCTCGGAAAGCAAAATGCCGTTGCCCATGCCTCCGGCAAAGGCGCGGGTCAGGTCGGATTTGTGGAACTGCTCGGCCCGCTCGATGAGCACTTCGCGGATCAGGTCGGGGTGGTTGAGAAAAACGATCTCCTTGCCTGAAGCAAAGCGGAAGGTGGTGATGTCGGGGCTGGTGCGGGAGAGGTGGATGAAGAATTGAAGGGGTTCCTGGCGCAGTTCAAGCTCGGTGGGGTCGAGGGTCATACCTTGAGCAGTGTACTGCTTTGCAAGGGGGGAGAAGAGAGGTTCTTCTCGGAGGGAATAAAAAACCCGCCCCTTGCGGGGCGGGCCGAATCTTGGCGCAGGTTAGGCGAGTCTTCGCTTGCGCGAAGGTCTGGTTCGGCTACGATGGCCGCCAGATTTGCGCCGCGAGCGGCGCAAAATAACTCCTTAGAAAGGAGGTGATCCAACCGCACCTTCCGGTACAGTTACCTTGTTACGACTTAGCCCCAGTCATGAGCCTTACCCTAGGCGCCTGCCTGTGGCTCCCGGCGACTTCAGGCAAAACCCACT
>NZ_JAGDFV010000052.1 GCF_017497985.1 Meiothermus sp. CFH 77666 | reverse complement strand
GCCATCACCGTACTGAACTTGGCTTTACCGCTTGGTGGGCTTACCTCATCATCGCCCTGAACCTCATCGCTGCTTCCCCAGACCTGTGTATAGCTGACATCGTTTTGTGACTAGCACCAGTGATTATCTAAGGCGGTCTTGTCTCCTTCAATATGCACGCCACCGGGCGGCGTGCGAGGAGCATTGAGAACAAGCACCACCGAGGTCTTCTCGCCGAGTGGCCTGAAGATGAGCGGGCTGGCCAGGCGCTCGAGGTTGGGGTTGGCCGGAATAATGCGGGTGCTGGGGTCGCCTTTATCCTTGAAGTGCATCACGATGGGCAGGCCAAACTGCGCTCGAGGCAGCTTGCGGATCAGGGGACTGTGAATCGGAATGCGGTGCTTGGGCTCTGCCCGACCCAGAACCGCCCGAACGGCATCGGGTTCGGGCCAGTGGCTTCGGCCTGGACGGTTTGGCTGTTGTCCTGCGTTGCGCGACTGACGGAACCTCCGGTAACGCTCTACAACCTCCCGCCAGGACAGAGAAACCACTTTCCAGCGAGCCCCACTCAGGCTCGGCACACCCTCGGGGGGGTTCCCGGCTTTGACATACTGTTTCCACTGGGCCTCGAGGGTCTTGGAGTCCAGCGCCCCTACCCCCTCCGGCCAGACCGCCCCGAAGCCCCGCCGGGTGCGCCCTCCCAGGCCACCAAAGCGCTCCCAGGCCCAGAGCGCAGCTTCAATCTCTTCGCGAAACTCCTCTGGGAAGCGCAGTTGTAGACGAAAGCGCACCCCCACGCGCACCGGGTAGTTGTTGCGATCCTGGTTAGTAGCCTGCAAAGGGAAGGCCACATAGCCGGGGGCCACCTCGGGCCGGTTTGTAGGGAAATTTCTTCCTGATTCAAAGAAGAAAGGTTGCTTCTCCTGTCCCGACTCAAGCAGCGCTATCTCGATGAGCAAAGGCGAGGCCCGCCCACCTTCTCCCGCCGCCGCACCAAAAATCTCGGCTTCCCGATTGCGCATCTGCTCGAGGGACATTCCCCCTGCCCGCGCCGCCCGCCACCAGAAGCGGAGCTGGCCCTTGAGCGAGGTTGTCCGTACCACACTTACTGCATCGGCGTATTTGGGTTCTGCGCCGCCACCAAAGAGCGGGCTGATGAGCCGATAAGTGCGATTTATGACCGCAATGGCCCCTTTCGGCTTGGGCAAATATGCGTTCTTAAACTCCGCAACCCTCCGCACCTCACACCTCCAACTCCGCCAGCTTTCCCGTCCAGCTTCCCACCACCGCCAGGCCATAGCCGTCCAGGCGGTCTTGAGCCTCGTCGCTCAGGTTTTGCATCCAAACACCGTGCAGCCATTCCTCAATTTGGGCCTCGCTCCAGCCCGCGAAGCGCACGAAATAGACGCTGCCTGCGGGCACCAGCCTGCGGCTCGGCTTGGGGCGGTGGTGCTCCAAGTCCCAGCCCGAGGCCACCACCGCGCGACCCAGGGCTACGGCCTCGATTCCGGCCCCGTGAAGCCTGCCGTCCATCGGCAGATAGCCCGCCCGGAAAGCTGCTGGGGTGAGAAAAATCACCCGTGCGGCCTGGTGCTGCACCAGCAATTGCAGCAGCTCCGCGGGAGGCTGGGGTAGCGGGATGGATTCGTTCCACCAAATAGCCAGCCGCCGCTCGCCTCCCAACGGAAACACCCCGCCCGGCGCACCCTCTACCCAGACCGCAAGGGCCAGCCGCTGCGCCTGGGAAAGAGGAGCCGAGGGGGGTAGGTGGGTGAACTCGAGCCCCGAGGTCTGGAACAAATAGCCCTCCTCGGCGGTCTGGGTCTCGGGGTCGAGCTTCAGGTGGGTACGTACCTCGCCCTGGGGGCCGTTATGGCCCAGCTCCTCCCCGCTTTGCTCGGCTTTGAGCGGCGGCTCCAGAAGCCAGCGCTCGAGGGCGCTCCAGTACCAGAAGCGCGGCAGGGAAAGGGGCTTGCTCTTGTTGTCGGGGTGAGGGATGCCTACCGGGAAAAGCCCCTCGGGCAGGTTGGTTTCTGCATTGCCCAGACGAAGCGGAACCAGCCGATACAAAAAGGACTCTTTGCCCTGGCCTAAAAGCACCGCGTCGGCAGGCGTGGGCGCGAGCAGCTCCCAGCCCTTCTCTTTGCGCTCGGCCAGCAGGGGGCCTCGGATGCCAATCTGCCGAACCTTCTGGGCCGCTTCGGGAAAGGTGAGCCCGTGGGAAAGCCCTATACGGGTACGCAATGCACCGGCAATGGTTTGCGGCAGGGGAAAAGGCAGGCTGCGGGCCCTGGCCCCAGGGTTGCTGCTAAAGGGGCGGCCATCGCGGGCTACCAGGGGTTCGCGGGGTTCAATGAGCATGGTAGACCTCCGGGTTTTCGGTAGGAACCCCGGCCTGCTGGTAAGCCCGCGCCAGCACCCTGGCCAGGATGAGTTCATCGGCCAGGCGGGCTACGTCGGCGGGGGTCTGTAGGGTGTCCAGTTCCTGGCGGTACTGGGGCTTGATCTGCTTTCGCCCTAAGATGCGCTGGGCCTCGAGCACCACCGCTTTCTCCATCCCTACAACTCCGCCCAGCTCGTTCAGCAGAGCCTTGAGCTCGTAACCTGCTTTGGTGGGAATTTGCTCCAGTCGCAGTAGATCCTGGTAGCGATACAGGCGCTGGGTCAGCGAGGGGGCCTCGTCCCAGCGCCCCCGCACCATGCGCTCGCTGCCGCTACGGGGGCTGTAGGCCAGGGCCAGGGCGTTGCGCTTTTGCTCGAGGGGTGTACCCTTGGGGCCTTCCTTGGCAAACTTCTCGGTGCGACGCACCAGCTCTAAGGCGTCTTGGAGAGGCTCGAGGTGATGCGCAATGGCCAGCCCCACCGAGAGCGTGGGGTCGTGCTTCTCCCCAAAGCCCTTCATGGCGGTGGAGAAGGTCTGGGCCAGGGTCTTCGCACAAGGGAGGGCGGTGTGCAGCGGCAGCAGGGCCAGTACGTCGTCGCCCCCGGCGTAGACCAGACAGCCTTTGTGCTCTTCCACAATGCGCCGTACCCTGGCCGCGAAATCTAAAGCCAGCTTGTTGGAAAGCCGCCGGTGGGCCTTGGCACCCTGCTGACTCTGGTGGTCTATGGCCTCGCCCATGCGGTCGCCGTCGGCGTGCAAGAGAACATAGTAGGGCAGGGGTTCGCCCAGGGCGCGGTACATTTCGCTCAGCACGGCGCGGGCCTCTTCCAGCCTGGCGTCTGATTTATCGAAAAACTCCCCCAGGCGCCCGGCAAACAGCAAACGAGGGTCGTAGTCTTTCAGGAGAGTGTCCCGTACTACCGGATGGGCCCACTCCTCGCGGGCTTCCTCGCCGATCAGGTTGGCCAGGCGTTCGAGGTAGAACCTAAGCGCCTCCAACTTTCCTTTTTTCTCCAACCCCTCCAAATAGGGCAAGGCTGCCACATGTGAGGTGCTTAGGAAGGCCCGCTCTGGCCAGAGCCGCTTCACCAGGTCTACCCCGCTCAGCTCCTCGCCGGGACGGATGCCTACCCTGCGCTTCCAGGCTTCGCTTGCGCCTGCGATGACCGTTTCCCGAGCGCCGTCCAGCGAGCTTTTGGGGAGGCTCGAGCCCCACCCCACCGGCATAAACTCGCGGGTGTTTTTCCGCGCTGCCATCACCGCAGCCAGCCGGTTGCGGGCCGGGGCGTAGTCTCCCTCAAGCGGCACGCAAGCCCAGTAGACCTCGAGCATGTCCGAAAGCTGCTTCAGCGCAGTAGACACGTCTATCTGCCCGCGGTGCTTGTCCAGCAAAGAAGCACCCTTTTCCTGAATGTACCGCCGCGCCTCCTGCACGGCCTCCTCGGCCAGCGTCCGGCAACGGACACCTTCCCCGACCCGGGCAACCACCACGTTGGGGATTCCTGACTGGCTGAGCTGCCGGAAATGCTCGGCGTTGTTGGGCGCCGGAAAAATCAGGTTTTCATACCCGAGCTTATCGGCCAGGTACGCGGCCACCTGCCCTGCAGCCTCGCTGAGTAAGCGACTTCCTGCGTACAGATCGCGCGTGCGTCGAGCCGTACTGATGAAATCCTGCACCGGTCCCAGGGCAACCTGCAAAAACTGTTCCAAGGCAACCCTCCCGTCTCAACACGTTTTCTGCAAGGCTTGCTCCACCAGCTTATGGGCCCGGTTCTGTTTCCTTGGAATCCACTCGACCTTTGCTCCTGAGCGTTGAACAAGTTCGGTGAGGGTCGCGTGTAAAGGCTTCAGGTGGTTCTTTCTAACTTTGTAGTCGCCCAATAGTTGCTTTTCCACAAGCTGTGAATCGGTTTGAAGCAGCACTTTCTCACCCCCGGCGATTTCCACAGCCCGTTTGAGCCCTGCAATGGCCGCCTGGTACTCGAGCTCGTTCGAGGTGCCTAGGGCGCAGGTAGCATGCCCTGCAACCTGGTTACCCGCAGAGTCGAAAATCACAAAAGCGAAAGCGCCTTTTCCAGAGGCATTTCTGAATCCGGCATCTACAAACACTTTGAGCACCTGAACCTCCTGGTCTGGCATACTACCAAGCAAAAACAGGAAATCAAGCGTAAGTGCACAACTTCAACTCTTCATTGTTTTTTTACTCAAACTTTATTCCAAAACCATACAGCATCGAACATCTCATGCCAGCTTTAGCCGTATACTCGTTTTTCAGCAATGCACAAAGTGTGAGGAGGTAGGTTGCGGTTTTCAAGTCCCTAACCCCTATTCCCTACTTCACCGTTCCCATAATCTTCAAAGTGTTCAAACAACATTGGTATCACAGGGCAGACCCGTTTCTTGCCCAGAACCACTCAACCTACGTAGCGCGGCCACCATCCTTGACAAGGGCCCCCCGCCCTACTAACCTAGTGTTTGCCTGCCGGGATGGTGGAACTGGTAGACACACTATCTTGAGGGGGTAGCGGGCGCAAGCCTGTGCGGGTTCAAGTCCCGCTCCCGGCACCAACAGGAAAAAGCAAACCCCGTCTGCTGGGGTTGGGCGTGGCACCCTCTGGGCTTCAGATCGGCCCTGAGGGTGCTGCGGCTCAAGTCGAGAGTGCGCATTCAGCCCTGGGCCCCTTCGGAAGCCTGCATCAGACCCGGAGCAAGCCCCTAAACCCTCTGGCCGCGTAGTACGACTCGGCTCCATTGTGGTACACGAACACGTGGTTGTAGCGGCGGTCGCCAAAGAGGGCCCCGCCGAGCTTTCGGATGGGGTCGGGGGTTTTGAGCCAGCTCGAGGTCTTGGTGTCAAAGGGCTCCAGTTGCTGCAAGGCCCGGTACTGCTCTTCGGAGAGGAGCTCGAGGCCCATGGCGGCAGCCATCTCCAGGGCCGAGCCCGCCGGTTTGTTCTGCTTGCGGGCCTCGAGGGCGGCCTGGTCATAGCATAGGCTTCGGCGGCCTTTGGGGCTTTCGGGGGAGCAGTCGCAAAAAATAAATTCACCCGTCTTTGTATCAAATCCCACCACATCCGGCTCACCGCCGGTCTGTTCCATCTGCTGGAGCGAAATGAGTTTGCCGGGGCTGGCCTCGAGCCGAGCCTCGACCTCAGTCCAGGTCAAGCCGGGGTGGCGGTGCATGTGCTGCTCGAAACGGTTTTTCAGAACTAGCAGCAGGTCATCAGGCGTAATCATAGCGGTTTTGCGGCTGCATTCCCTTTCAGGCGTGTTCAATGGCCTGGGTTTGCTTAGCGCCCCTGGTGGCATCTTCTTCTTTCAGCAGCCTTCCATCCTTGAGGTGCAGGATGCGTTCGGCCTTGCGGGCGAGCTCGAGGTCGTGCGTAACCAGAATCACCGTGCGGCCCTCCTGGGCCTGGTGCAGCAGCAGCTCCACCACCCGGGCCCCCGAAACCGAGTCGAGGTTGCCGGTGGGTTCGTCGGCAAACAGAATGGGGGGGTTGAGAGCCAGAGCGCGGGCAATGGCCACCCGCTGCTGCTCTCCGCCCGAGAGTTTACTGGGCAGATGCTTGCCCCGCTTTCCCAGCCCTACTGCCTCCAGCAGGCTGGCAGCCCTGGCGGCGCGCTCCTTGAAGCCATAGCCTGCCAGCATCATGGGAAAGGCCACGTTTTCCAGGGCGGTCAGGGTGGGAATCAGGTTCCACTGCTGAAACACAAAGCCCATGTGTTTGAGGCGCACCTCCGAACGGCCATCCTCGGACAGGGTCGAAAGCGGCGTGGTGTCCAGCCGTACCTCCCCTTCGCTGGGTACATCAAACCCCGCCAGCAGGTTCAAGAGGGTGGTCTTACCCGAACCCGAGGGCCCCACAATGGCGGTCAGGCCGGTGGGAAAGCGATAGGTGAAATGATCCACCGCCACCACGTCTATCTCGCCCTGGTGGTAGCGCTTGTGCAGGTTAATGGCCTCGAGCATCACACCCTCCCCAGCGCCTCAACCACCTTCAGGCGGCTGGCAGTACGGGCCGGCAGGAACCCCGCCAACAGCCCCAGCACCACTGCCACCAGCAGGGCAAAGGAGGCCAGGCGGAAAGTCACCGCCGAGAGCGCGAGGCCCACCTCCCGTCCGGTGTACCAGTTGACCAGCCCCGAGGCCGCCTGGCCCAGAACCAGGCCCAGCAACCCCCCTACCACGCCCAGCAGCAACGCCTCCAACAGCACCAGGCCAAAAATAAAGCCCCGCTTGGCCCCCAGGGCCCGCATCAGGCCAAACTCGCGGATGCGCTCGTAGACCGACATCATGACCGTGTTGGCCACCAGCAGACCACCCACAATCAGGGCCACCAGACTGATGCCAAAGCGCACCAGGTCGGAAATCCGCACCGCCCGCTCGGCAAAGCGCATCACATCGCCGGCGGTTTGCGCCTCCACACCGGAGATTTTTTGCTTTATGGAGCGGGCCACCTCTTCCGCCCGACGGCCCGGGTCAATGGAGATCAGAAAAGAGGTGTAGTTTTCGGTATTGAGCACGGCCTGCACCGACTCTATGGGAACAAAAATGAAGCTGTCGGTGATGCCACCGGTCTTCTGTAGCACCCCCACCACCTTGAGCGAGACCTGTGGATTCAGCCGCAGGGTCTTCCCCACCGAAAGGTTGTTGCGCTGGGCAATGCCACCGCCCACCACCGCGCCTGCCACGCCAGGCGTGGGGCTGCCGGACTCGAGCTGAACGTTTGGATAGAGGTCTTTGGGCCCGAACCCCTGGGGCAGGCCCTGGAAAATGAAGCTGCTCGAGGGGTCAAAGCCTCCCCTGGCAAAAGTGGCCGTGGGAATCACCTGGGTAATGCCGAGTTCTGCCGCTACAGCCTGAATCTGCCGTAAGGTATCCGGGCGCAGCTCGGGGTAGCCGGGGCTGATGGCCTCCACGCCTTCGGGAAGCACCAGAATAGCCGGCCCCACATTGGATAACTCCGCCCCCAGGGCCTTGCGCAGCCCCTCTCCAAACGACAAAAAAAGCACCATCGAGGCCGTCGAGACCACAATTCCCAGCAAAGTCAGAATGCTGCGAATGGGCCGCGCCCGCAGGTTGCGATAGACCAGTGCCAGAACTTCCACGCCCATCAGGATAACCGCAAAGCCAGAAAAAAGTGGGGCATGTGCCCAGGTGTGGAAAGGTTGTGGAGTGGGAACAGAGGGTCGGGGTTTCAAATCTGGAATAGTACCCGGTTACGCCCTCCCACTTGACCTAAGCTAGAGACATGAAAAGCACCCTGCTGACCCGTTTTGAACTATCACTGGCCGGACTCCGCAAATTGTGGGCAGGGCAACCCCCGAGCAGCTGCGCCAGCGCAGCCAGCCCGAGAAGTGGTCGGCCCACGAGAACCTGGCCCACCTGGCCCACTTCACCCTGGTTACCCAGGATCGCATGGCCCGCATCCTGCAAGAGGAGGCCCCTCTGATCGAGCGGCTCAAACCCGACACCGAACCGGCCTTTTTGCTGCTGGTGGAGCGCTCCCCCGAGGAAGTGCTGACCGAGCTCAAAGAGCTTCGGGCCCAGCTTAACCAGCAGGTCGCAGCCCTGAGCGAAGCCCAGCTGGAGCGGGTGGGGGTTCACAGTGCGGCGGGGCCCATGCCCCTGCGGGAGTGGCTCGAGCTCTTCCTGGTGCACGAGGCTCACCACCTCTACCTGGCCTTCTGGCGCGTTCGCGAGGTATTGCAGCAGGCCCAATGAACCCGGTTCATCCTTCTAGCCGCTGGCGCCAGGAATGCACCCTGTGCGGGGCCTGCTGTGCGGCCCCCGATATTGCCGCTCTGCAAAAGCCCCTGGGCGTACCCTGCAAGCATCTGGACGCTGGGTGCAAGTGCGCCATCTACGAATCCCGCCCGCCGGTCTGCCGCAACTACACCCCAGACTGGGTTTGCGGCGAGGTCGCACCGTTGCCAACGCTGGCGGAGCGAATCAAGCGGTATCTCGAGATTTATGGTCTGGATTATGCAAGTTGATACCAAAATTTAGTTGGAAAGTTATCATTGAGAGGCATTCATTACCCCCTCATCCGGCGACACCCCAAGCGCAGTCAATCGCGCTCTCATCAATGTTCGTAAGTAGCAATAGCGGGGTGTCGCCACCTTCTCCCGCCCAGGGGAGAAGGCAAGAGGTTCACATGGATTTGGTATTAGTGCACCCCGGCCTCGGTGATGGCCGCCGCCGAATTACGGGCGAAGCGCACGTTGCCCCTGAACTCGGTCAGGTTGGTGGCGTTGACGTAGGTCATGGCGCTTTGCAAACCTTCGCGCAACCGTGCAATCGCTTCTTGAGCAGTGTGGTGGAAGGCCCGCAAGGTTTGCGAGGAGCCCTCAATAAAGTTGCGCTTTTCGGTGACCAGGGTGGAGGCCATGCCGTAGAGCAGAACGCCCTCGAGGTGACCATCCTTCTTGATCAGAACCTCGTCCTCGAAGCTCCCGGAGGCAAAGAACTTGCCCATCATCACCCCATCGCTGTAGGCCAGGGCCTTCACGAAATCACCCGAGCTGTTCACCCCCCCATCGGCGATGATCTGCGCGTCGGTATAACCGATCACAGCCTGGAACTTGCGAATTTCCTCCAATAGCGATAGCTGCCCCACCCCCACACCGGTGTTGATGCGGGTGGTGCAGACCGAGCCCGGCCCCACCCCCACCTTGAGGATGAAGTGCTGGAAGCCCGAAAGCTTCATCAGCCAGTAGGCATAAGCAAAGCCCTCGATGGAGCCCACGTTGCCCAGGATGACACCGCTATCTATGCCCAGCCCGCGAATCTTGGCCAGCACCGGTAGCACCGCCGCATTGGCCCCGTGGGCAATGTCAATCGAAGCGAAAATCAGGTTGGGTTCCGCGAAGAGTTCGGCCAGGAACTCTTCTTTCTCGTTAATGCCGAGCGCTGCCCCCACCAGGGCGGGGGCACTGGCCCGCACATCCGCAAGGCGTTCGTCGTCGGATAGCCCCACCCGGGGCAAGATATGTACCCCCCCATTGCCCCCGTCCCACACGTCACGGGCGAAGCGGCTCCGCATCATGCTCATCGAGGCTCCAAAGGCGGGGAATAGCTCCTGGGTGCCCTTGGTGGTATAGAAGAGCTGCCGGGTATTGACCTGGGTGCGCGAGACCGGCTGGGTCAGGAAGGTGGGGATGATGGTTTTGTCGGCGAAGGTGTAATAGGTCTCGAAGCGCTCGTAGGGATACCGGGCCAGATCGGCCTGGGTTTTTTCCAGGGCTTCCTGAGCGATATCGTCGAAAATCCCGTAGTTCACGAACCAATATTGTATCCGAGGGGAAAGGGGTGTGTCTATCAATTCCGACCAGGCCAGGCTTTTATCATAATCACATATGAAAGCTGTCTCCATCCCCAGTCCGTTGCCGTATCTAGCCCAGATACCCGATTCCCGCGAGTACTTGAAAACCCATCATCGCTGGCAAGACCTGCTGCTGATC
>NZ_JAGDFV010000051.1 GCF_017497985.1 Meiothermus sp. CFH 77666 | reverse complement strand
TAGCGGGGCTCCGCAAAGCATAAAGAGGAGGGACGGGTTGCATTGCGAGTGGCTTCTAGCCTTTGACGACTTCGTCTCTCCTCCTCTTTATTTTCCACCCCTTTCGGGGCTTTCCCTTTATATGACGAGAAGACTTCCAAGATATTTGCGAAAGTGTACGGACATCTCTACGACGGTGCAATATTTGCAGAGTGCCCTATTTCTTCAGCGCATCGCGGATTTCACGCAGCAGGACAATGTCTTCGGGAGGGGCTGCGGGTGTGGCCGGCTCGCTCTTTTTGGACATTTCTTGCAGCTTGTTCATGGGTGTGACCACAAAAAAGTACAGGGCAAAGGCTATCATTAGGAAGCTCACCACAGCGTTGAGAAACTTACCGATATTCAGCGCTCCGAGCTTGATGGCCGAGAAGTCCGGTGCGCCAAAGATCATACCGATGAGGGGGGTGATAACATCGGTGACCAGCGAGTTGACAATCGCCCCAAAAGCCCCTCCAATGATCACACCTACCGCCAGGTCGAGCACGTTTCCACGCATGATGAAGCTTTTGAATCCTTCCAGCATATAAACCTCCTGGTGCTTGCTCTGGAGCCAGGTCGTCTCTTTTCCAGAGGCAACTTTTTGCTGCGATGAATACGGCTATTGCAAGACAACCTTGGGCCAATCTAAGCCCCAGGCGATTTGGTCGTCAAGCTGTATTCCTTGATTCGCTTCTGGTTTTACAGATTCTTTCCTTCGAGCAACCCCTTCTGCTGGGCCAGCCGATATACCTGCTCGTACTGGTCTGTAATGCGTTCCGGGTTGAAATGGGCCTGGGCGTACTGCCGGGCGGCTTCGCGCATCTGCGCCAGGCTGGGTGAAGACAGCAGCTCCACTACCGTCTGGGCAAAGGCTTCCAGATCGCCGAACTCCACCAGGCGCCCCACCTCCGGCGTCAGCCACTCGGGAATGCCTCCCACACGGGTTGCAACTACCGGAACCCCGCAGGCCAGGGCCTCGAGGCCCGACTGCCCAAAGCCCTCGTACTCCGAGGCCAGCAAGAACACGTCCGCTGCCCCAATCACCGCCTCGGGGTTTTTGGCCGTAGCCAGCGAGGTCACACTGTCGTCCACCCCCAGGCTATGGGCAATGGAGAGCGCCTCGGCCCGCTCCGGGCCGGTGCCCACCAGAACCAGCCGAGCCTTGAGCTTCTGGCGTATTTTGGCGAACACATGGATGATGTCGCCCACCCGCTTGACGGCGCGAAAATTGGAGGCGTGAACCAGCAGAAACTCGTCCTTGGCGGCATAAAAGCGCCTGGCCTCGGGGTTGGGTCGAAAACGCTCGGTGTCCACAGCGTTGTAAATCACCTGCGGGTACACCCCAAAGGTACGCTGGGCCTGCTGAGCCAGGTTATGCGAGACGGCGGTCACGGCTCTGGCCTTTTGTAACGCCTTGCTGGTAAGGGTCTGATAGGCCGGGTCTATCCCCAACAAAGTTACATCCGTGCCGTGCAGCGTGTGCACCAACGGAATGCGGCCTTCGGCGGCCAGCTCGGCAGCCACCGCGTGGGGGATGGCATAGTGGGTGTGGAGAAGCTCGAGGTGCTCCTCCCGGATGGCGCGCTCCAGGGCTCCCGCCAGGGCCAGGGTGTAGAGGGGGGCCGGAAAAACCGGATAATTGGGCACCTCTACCGGCATAAACTGCACCGGGCTGTCCTCCGGCAAACGCATGGGCAGCTCGGTCGCAAACAAGAAAACCCGGTGCCCCCTTCGGGCCAGCCGGTCGGCCAGCTCCGAGGCCACAATGCCGCTCCCGCCCAGGCCCGGATAGCACACCATCCCGATCCGCATGGCCCCAGCCTACGCAACGGTGTGCTGCCGCATTGGTACTGGGTTCACGGTTGGAATGAGGAGGGCGCTCTTGTAGGGGTCGCCAAATCTGGTCAGTCTAACCGCCCGGGTTGGGAGAGCGGCCCACCGAGTCTTGCCGATGACCATTGGTATTGGCCGTGGAGCTCGTGCGCTGCTACCCTTGACTCTGAACCCCAGACTCCCCACAATCGGGGGGTGAAGGCTTTCAAACCCCATCTCCAAGGGCTGCCCAGCTACCCCTACAAAAAGGTAGAAGCATCTGTCAAGCTCGACCAGAACGAGAGCCCGTACGATCTGCCTGCTGAACTTAAGCAGCGGGTTCTACAGCGTTTGCAGCACCTGGATTTCAACCGCTACCCTCCCCTCCACGCCGAGGATGTGCGCGAAATACTTTCGGCATATCTGGACTGGCCGATGGAGGGCCTGGTGGTCTCGCCGGGTTCCAACCTGCTGATTCAGGCCCTGGTACAGGCGGCGGGGCGGGTGCTGGACACCGCGCCTTCCTTTCCACACTATGCTTTTTCTGCCAGAATATCGGCCACCCCCTACCAGGCCATTGCGCTGGGCGAGGGGTTTGCACTGCCGACGGAGGCGCTGCTCGAGGCCCTTCAAGAAACCCCTGCTGTACTCTTTCTGCCTAACCCCCACGCCCCTACCGCGCAGCTTTTTGCCGAGAGCGATATCCGCCGCCTGGCCGATACAGCCGCGCAAACCGGCGGGCTACTGGTTATTGACGAAGCCTACCACCAGTTTTCCGGCACCGACTACGCCTGGCTGGCTAGGGCCAACCCCCACGTGGCCCTTCTGCGTACCTTCTCCAAAGCCTGGGGGCTGGGGGGTATCCGGGCGGGCTACCTGATGGCCTCGCCCGAGGTTTGCAACGTTGTGCAGAACTTTGTGCCCCCCTTTGGTCTGCCTGCACACACCGCTCAGGTTCTCCTGACGGTTCTGGAGTCGCCCGGCTATGTGCAGGCAATTGTGCAGACCCTAACGAGTGAGCGGGAACGCCTATTTCAAGCCCTGCAACCACACCCCACCTGGAAGGTTTACCCGAGCCAGACCAACTTCTTGCTGATCCGCACCCCTGATGCTGCCACCGCTTACAATGCGCTGCTGGAGCAAGGTATCCTGGTGCGGCGGCAAGACCATTATCTGGGCCTGGAAGGTTGCATCCGGGTCTCGGTGGGTACGCCGCAGGAAAACCAGCGCTTCCTGGAGGTGGCTTTTTCCCTGGTCGAGGTGCCCCATGCGTAGTGCGAACATCGAACGCAACACGGCCGAAACCCAGATCAAGCTGAGCCTGAACCTCGACGGAGCGTCCCAGGGCAGCATTTCAACCGGCCTGGGTTTTTTGGATCACATGCTGCTGGCCTTTCAGCGGCATGGGCGTTTTGGGCTGGTGGTGGAGGCCAAAGGGGATCTGGCCGTGGACGTGCATCACCTGGTGGAGGACATGGGCATTGCGCTGGGGATGGCCCTCCGGCAAGCGGTGGGGGATGCCAGGGGGCTCGAGCGCTACGGCGAAGCCAGCGTGCCGATGGACGAGACCCTGGTGCAGGTGGTGCTGGATTTCTCTGGGCGCAGCCACCTGGCCTTTGTGCCTGAAGAGCTGGGCATCGAAGGCAGTGCGGGAGGGCTCAACGCCTACCACCTGCGCGAGTTTCTGCGGGGGTTGTGCAATCATGCGGGGCTCACCCTGCACGTGCGCCTGCTGGCGGGCCGGGAAGCCCACCACGTGCTCGAGGCCACCTTCAAAGCGCTGGCCCGGGCCCTGTACCAGGCCACCCGCCTCACCCGAAGCGACCTGCCCAGCACCAAAGAGGTGTTGTAGAAGCTCGAGCGAAACCACTCTGACCCGTACCATGAAAACGCTCCTGATTGACTATGGCTCCGGCAACCTGCACAGCGCAGCCAAAGCCCTGCAAGCCACCGGCTACACGGTCACGATCTCGGCGGATCCGACCCAGATCGACCGGCACGACCTGCTGGTGCTACCTGGACAGGGCCATTTTGGGCAGGTGATGCGCTCATTTGAGGCTTCCGGCTTTGAAGAAGGGGTGCGGCGGCACATTGCAGCAGGAAAGCCTTTCCTGGGGATTTGCGTGGGTATGCAAATCCTCTTCGAAGGCTCCGAAGAAGCGCCAACGACGCCCGGGCTGGGCCTGGTTCCGGGACGACTCGCCCGCTTTCAGGCCCCGAGGGTGCCGCAAATGGGCTGGAATACGGTGGAGTACCAGCCCCCTTTTGCGCAACTATCGGGCCGGTTTTTCTACTTTGTGCACTCCTACTATGCCCCCCTCGTAGACGGAAGCATCGGCATCACCGACTACAGCGGAACCCGCTTTACCGCCCTGTATGCCAGGGCAAACGTAGTAGCCCCACAGTTCCACCCAGAAAAAAGCGGGGCGGTGGGGCTGGCTTTGCTGGGGGCCATACGGCGGTACTTTGCTGATAGGTGCTGATTTACGGCTGGCGCTCTACTTTACAGGCGTTCTCTCCGACCGTGGGCTTGCTGGTCTTTTCCAGATAAAGATCGACGCGTTTGTTTTGTTTGCACTCGTTGCCCTGTACCCGACCCCCAGCGTTGCCCACAAAGAAAATCCCATACTCGCCGTTGCTTTGCAGAAGGTTGCGCTCGAGGATGGCCTGCACACTATCCCGTGCCAGGATGCCGCTGTAACCGCTGGATTCAATGGTGTTTTGTTGAGCTACAAGCAAGGCCTCTTTTTCTGCATAGATTCCAAACTCCGCGTTGCTGCGAACCATGTTGTTGATCACCTGGATACGGGCTTTCTCGCTGACGGCAATTCCGTTGATGGTGTTCTTTTCAACCAGATTGCTGCGGACGGCGCCGGTGGCTGAACCCACATAAAACACCCCCGACTCCTTGTTGCTCAGGATGTCGTTGTTTTCCAGGTTCACCTGGGCCTGGTCTCGAGCCAGAATACCGCTGTAGGTGTTTTGCTGGATGGTGTTCATTTTGAGCGTGGCAACGGCAGTATCCGCCACGAACAGACCAAACTCACCATTCTGCTGCACATCGCTGTTCTCGAGGCTTAGTTTGCTCCGTAGCAAAACCTCGAGGCCGCTGGCCTGGTTTAGCTCGAATAAAGTGTTGTTAACCTGACCGGTGCTATCGTCGTAAAGGGAGAGGCCGCTCCCCTGGTTTTCCGAGATATCGCTGTCGTTAATCACCACCTGGCTCTGGGCTAGTGCAGCGACTCCCTCGAGCTGATTCTTGAAAACCACGCTCTTGTTGAGGGTCAGCTTGGCATTGTTCCACACGATAATGCCCGAGCCGCCCTGACGGTTGGCTTCATCCCGCATGGCTCCACTAACCGCCACGTCGTTTAGCGTTACGTCGCCTGCTTGAATGTAGATCACATAAGCCTGGGCCGTACCCTGATGTTCAAAAGCAATGCCGGTTGCGCTGGATTTGCCCGTGCTATTGAAGCGTATCAACTGCCCTTCGGCCTTGGAGGCCAGCACGGTCTTCTTGCTGCCTGTGCCAACTAGCTCAACGGGGTTGTTGAGGATCAGGGGCCGGTCTAGCCGATAAACGCCCTCGCGCATTGCCACCCGCCCGCCCCGCTGGGCCTGGGCTACAAAAGCCTGCACATCGCTAGCCGGTACTTCCGGCAAGGGCTGGGCCCAGGAATGGCCGACCCAAAACATCAGCACGACACCAAGAAAGCGTTTCATCTACACGTACCCCTCTCTTACAGTAGTCAAGCCCTTATTTGGAACTAGTGATTTTTGACCTTCAGAGAGGTGACCCATCCAATCCCAGCGATGCCAGCCCTTCCACCGGCGGCTATGGCCTATCGAGGAGATCCAGAAAGGGGTCTTTTTTTCCGAAAAGCAAGGGCAAATTGCTGACTAAAAATGGTAAAAAAACAAAACCCGCATCGTGCCTGAGGCGTTTGTGCAACTACCTGGCCTGCAAAAGGTCTTTCTCGGTAATCAAGCGACCCTGCCCCCCAATGGCGGTGGCTGCCAGGGAGCCTGCCAGGTTGCCCAAACGGGCGGCCATAAAGGGGTCTTTGCCTTGCAGAATGGCATGGGCGAAGGTGGCGGTAAAGGCATCTCCCGAGCCGGTGGTGTCTACCACCTCTTCTAAGGGGTAGGGCTCTACCAGTTCTTGCCGGGTTGGGGTAATCACGATGGAGCCCAGCGCGCCAACCTTGACGATGACGGTCTCGAGGCCCCAGCCCTTGAGTTCGTTGACCCCCTCGCTAATCGAAGTGGCGCCGGTCAGGGCCAGCAGCTCCACCTGGTTCATCAGCAGGTAGGGGACGCCCCGCAGAATGTCCAAAAGTTCCTTGCCTGCGGCCCGCACCGCGCCGGTGCCGAGGTCGGCGAAAATGGGTAGGTCGCGTTTGCGCGCGGCATCCAGAGCGTTGATGGCGTACTGTCGCTGAGGGCCGCCCACGAAGGCATAGGCCGAGAACACCACCGCGTCTATTTGGTCAAGCATTTTGGCCTTGAACTCGGCCACATCTAGGTAGCGGCTGGCGCCCCCCGCCGAAATCATGGAGCGTTCGCCCCCTGGTATCAGCAAAATCAGGATGGAAGAGGTGGTTTGTTCGGAATCCACCTGTAGATATTTGAGGTCAACGCCCGCTTTCTCGAGTTGAGAAAGGGCCACACTGCGGAATGGGTCGTTGCCTACCCGACTGGCAAGATAGACCTTGTTGCCCAGACTGGCCAGATGGGCGGCCAGGGTGCCCCCCGCTCCCCCAGGCTTCATCAGGGCTCGTTGAGCCGGAACCTCCTCGCCTGGCTCCGGGATTCGCTCGAGAAAATAGATTAAGTCAACCGATACGTCCCCTACGACAAAAAACCGCATCCCGGCCTCCCAGCCTGTGTGAACCGCTGCAGGGTTTCTTATATCCTAGCGGTATAACCAGCAAGATGAGTAGTAGGTTATCGCAAGCGTATGAGAAATCCCTAACAAGGTCTCAATCTAGCTGATTCTATCGAGAAATTGTTCAAATTGCTGCAAGCTCAGGGCCTCACCCCGTACCTGGGGGGGAAGATTAAGGGCCCATAGCGCCTGAGAAACCTTGCCGGGGTCGTAACCTGCGGCCTTGAGCGCATTGAGCAGGGTTTTGCGCCTTTGGGCAAACGCCGCTTCGATCAGGCGAAAGAGCGCGGGGTGGTCGGGGTTGGTATTGGGGTTCAGGCAAACCACCGAACTCGTGACCCTGGGCGGGGGGAAAAAGGCGCCGGGGGGCAAGTCCACGATGCGCCGGGCCTGCGCGTGGTACTGCACCCGCAAGCTCAGGAGCCCATATTCAGGTGTACCTGGTTGGGCGGTCATGCGCAGTGCCACCTCCTTTTGCACCAGCACCACCATGCGGCGGAACCGGCCTGAGCGCAGCAACAGGGTGATGAGGGGGGTGGCAATGTTATAGGGCAGGTTGCCCGCAAAAAGGCTCTGGGGGGGGACACTGGCCCAGTCAAAAGCCAGCGCATCTCCCCAGACGATTTGCGCCGTCAGCCCGGCCAGGGTCTCGGTGTAGGCGGCCTCGAGCCGACGATCCATCTCGAGGCTAATAACCCTCGCACCCGCCTCGGCCAGCGCCCGGGTCAGGGTTCCCAGCCCAGGCCCCACCTCGTACACGGTTTCGCCCGGTGTAAAGCCAACGGTTTGAACTATTTTGTCCAGGTAGCCCTTCTCCACCAGAAAATTCTGCCCAAAACGCTTATCCGCCCGCAGGCCATAGCGCTCCAGCAGTTCCCGGACAACTTTAGGCGAGGTGAGGTTCATGGTTGTTGGGAAGACCCAAGCGTTTTCCCGTTGTTAGCAGGCTTTTCTTTGCAGTCCCATTATTGAAAAGTTGCGCCCACCGGCGGGATTTCCACTATTTCCCAGTCCAGCTTGTCCTCATCGAGAATCAGTTCCAGGTACTGATCCTTATCCAGGGCGTCAATCAGGGCCAGCTTGTCCTTAACCAGGATGCCGTTTTTCATCACGGTGTGCCCGTACACGCCAAAGCGGTATCCCATGCGCTCGACGTAATCGGCGTTGTGAAGCCACCACTCTTTGGCTTCGCGTCCGTTGTAGAACATTTCATCGTAGGTTTGCAGCCACGGTACTGGCCCCACATGGGCAAAATTCACCCCGTACAGATTGACCTGGGCCGGGAAGGTTTGAAACCAGTTTTTCAAGTCCTCGGGAAACTCCACCCCTCCTAGCTCGGGGTGAAACTCCTTGTGCTCGAGATGGGCATTCCCCAGAACCATCTCGCCGGTGATGGCGGCGTGGTCGTGGTTGCCCATCAGGATGGTGATGTGCTTGGGGGCGGCCTCCTGGAAGCGTTTGATGCGCATCAGCTCGCGGATTTGCGCCCTGGCCGCCATGCGCAGGTGGTCGGGGTTGTTGGGGTCGTAGTCCTCGAGGCCGGTCAGTCGGCGGTAGTCGGCCAGCAGCTTGGGGTGCACCAGGTCGCCCATCAGCACCACCCGGTAGGTGCCGCGTCTGAGGGGGTCGGAAGGCAGCCAGTCCTCGCCCACCGCGTACGAGTTCTTCAAGGCCCGCCACAGCCTGGGAAAGTCGGCGTGGAGGTCTCCAATGGCGATAACCTTAATCACGGGTATCCTCTGCTTACGAAGCCTGCCCTTTTAGCAAAGCGCGTAGCTCGCCGTAGAGTTTACGGGTTTCGTCCGGATGTTTACCATACCCTCCATATTTCATCACAATCTGGGCAGCTTGCTTGCCCAAACCTTCCTCCTTCAGGCGTTCAATCAAGCGGTCAATCAGTTCCTGGGGTTCGGGTTTGGCCTCAAGGGGGGTAGGAGTGCTTTCCGGGCGAGAGGGGGCTTCTGATGGCGTTCTTTTGTGAGAGGCGACTTCCGGTGTATGAGGTGGATGAAACAGCCCGGTCTCGGGGTTGTGGTCAACCCACTGCTTCTCGAGGTGGTACAGGTGCCTACCCAGGCCAAATTTCATCGCGGTTCGCAGGAGCGCATCGGCAAAAGCTGCCTTGAAACTATCGCCCTCCCCCACGTCTTCCTTGGAAATATCCATCACGGTAAGCCTGCACTTCACCGCATAATGGCCTGCTGCATTGGTCGGGGTGTGGAGCACCTCGTAGGTGTCCTGCCAGCCGTGGATACCGACCACCTCATCCAGCCGATCCAGCACTGCCCGGGCGTCCAGATATGGCGCTACCAGGGCCCGTCTTTTGTCTTTGGATAGAGCCTCCACGCGCCACGCCAGTTCCTCTGGCGGGAAGGGCTCGCTCAACATCTCCCAGACGTCGTTCATTGGGCTTCATTCTAGCAGCCCGCCCAGCGGGGTTCTGGTCGAAGGTGAAAGGCCCTTTAACATCCCTCACATGCGAGCCTGGACATCCAGGGGCTAATGTAGAGCCTATGAAGTGGTTTGTGGCCTTGCTTGCGTTAGGTTCGGTGGCCTTTGCCCAGATACGCGTGACCCTCGAGGCCCCACCCCCGCCCACCCTGGTCATCAGCGCGGATGTGCGGATTGCCCTGGTGCCGGGCATTGTGGTGGTGGAGCGGGTTCCCGAACCCCAGGGGATCCTGGTGGTGTACCGCAGCAGCCGGGTAGCCGAGGTGTATACCTATCATCACCGCGACCTGGTAGCTCGGGGTTGGACTAGGGTTAAGTTCCAGGCTAGCGATGGCCGCTACAAGTCGGAGTACCGCCGGGGCCGGGCCAAGACCAAGCTGGAAGTGCGTGACCGCCGGGGCCGGGTTGAGGTGCGGGTAAAGGAAGGCTAGACACCAGAAGCGCTCCCGGCTACACTATCAAACGCTTGGGGCCGTGGCGCAGCTGGGAGCGCGCTTGAATCGCACTCAAGAGGTCGGGGGTTCGAATCCCCTCGGCTCCACCAAGTCCAGGACGGTAAAAATCCGAGGAAACCGACCCTCGGATTTTCGTTTTTGGGTGCACCTGGAATCAGGGTAGTCATTTGAGATTATCACCGGTGGCTGGATGGAAAGACCTGATGGCGAAGGATGTCAGAGATAGACCAAATGCGGTCAGTGAGATGGGCAGCCATGGCCGGGGAACGGGGTTGGTAGCGTTTA
>NZ_JAGDFV010000050.1 GCF_017497985.1 Meiothermus sp. CFH 77666 | reverse complement strand
TGCTCTGGTAAGTTAATCATCGCCACTCCGTTTGGGGTACAGGTGGGCCAGCTTGATGCGCGCGTCGGCGGTGGTGAACCGCCACTGGATAACGACCTTTTGCTGGTTCCTACGCTGGGCCCAAGCCTGAGCCTCGGCTTGCAGGGTAGCCAGGTCGGGAATGCGACGGTCCAGACACTGGCGCTCAAGCACCGAGAGCTCGATCTCGGCCATGTTCAACCACGAGCCATGCGCCGGGGTGTAGTGCCACTCGATCTTTTGCGCCAACCGGAAGGCTTCTTGGGGAGGGAAGGCTTTGTAGAGGGCCGCAGGAGTGTGGTAGGAGGCGTTGTCGGTTACCAGGACAACCTTGCGGGCCTGGGGGTAGTGCAGGTCCACGATCTCTTGGATGAGGTTGGCAAAGCTCAGGCTATCGGCAGTCTCCTCTACCCGCAGGCCACACCTGCCGGTCAGGGGTTCGTTCCACAAGAGGATGCTGGCGCTACCCTGGCGGGTGTACTCGTAGTCCTCCCGTCGAGGCTGGTTCGGTGCCGGAGGTAGTTGGCCCTGGGGGGTGTCACGCAGTTCCTTGCGCTTCTCATCCAGGCAGATCTGGGGGTACTCAGGGTCATAGGATCTAGCGTAGACCTCCAGCACATCCTCCATCCTGGCTACGAAGGGTGCGCTGGCCTGCGGTGGGATGCACCAGCTCTGGACCTGCCAGGGTTTGAGCTGATTTTTTTGAGCCGTTTCATCACCGCCACATGGCTGATCGAGTCCACCAGCCCCAGCTCCACCAGCTTGTCCGCCAGCAGCCGCAGCGTCCACCGGGCCTGCCCTTTTTGACCGCTGCCCTCCTCCACCGTTTCACATGCCAGGGCGATCAGCCGCGCTTCTACCTCCCCGGTGATCTTCGGCCTCCGACCGGGGCGCGGTCTCTCTTCCATCGCCTCCCTCACGCCCCCCGCCACGTAGCGCCGGGCGATCTGGCTCACGGTACCGGGCCGCAAATCCACCAGCTCAGCCACTTCCCTTCCACTACGTTGTTCCCCCTGGCTTCGATCCAGCAGCAGCAGGGTTCTGGCCCGTTTGTACTTCCGTGCCCCGCACGCCATCTTCTTGACCATCTGCTCCAGGTGCTCACGCTCCTCGGCGCTCAGGTGTACCCTGCTGGTACTGGCTTGTTTCATGGCCTTATTATGCTGGAATATTGGTTAACAGACCACTAGGCCGGGGTACGAAAACACCGTCTCCACCACCACCGCCCCACCTACCAGGCTGCCCAGGTTAAGCATGAACAGGGTAAAGACCGGCAGGGCGGCGTTGCGCAGAGCGTGCTTGAAGATGACCTGAACCTCGCGCAGCCCCTTGGCCCGGGCCGTGCGGATGTAGTCCTTGCCGAGGGTCTCCAGCATGGCGTACCGGCAGACCAGGTAAAGCCCGGCAAGGCTGGTCAGGGTGAGGGTCAGGGCCGGTAGGGCCAGGTGCCGCAGCACGTCCACCCATAACGCAAGGCCCTGCAGGTTGGCCCAGGCGGTGTAGGCGCCAAATACAGGAAATAGCGGCCACTGAACCGCGAACAGCGCAATCAGCACCATCCCCGGCCAGAAGCTCGGCATGGCGTCCAGGAAAACGGCTCCAGCGAAGCTGAACCGGTCTAACAGGCTGCCCCGATACCAGGCCGACAGAACCCCCAGCAGGAGGCCCAGTGCGGAGGCCAGCACCAGTGCGCTGCCGGAGAGCAGCAGCGTCCAGGGCAGACGCTCCAGAATCAGCTTCAGCACCGGCTCCCGGCTTTGCAGACTCCTGCCCAGATCGCCCTGCGCCAACCGCCCGAGATAGAGGCCAAACTGCTCCGGCAGCGGCTTATCCAGCCCGTACTGGGCGAGCACCCTGGCCCGTTCCTCGGGGCTCAGCCGGGCGGCCTCCTCGCCCACCAGGTAAGGAAGCGGAGAGCCGGGCATGGCCCTGGGCAAGAAGAAGTTGAGGCTCAGGGCCATAAAAAGCACCAGCAGGTGGGGCAGGCTGCGCCGGAGCATCTAGGGCAAAAACGAGAACTTGTTCAGGATGCCCTGGCCGCGCTGGAACTTCCAGCCGTCGTATACCCCGGCCCGCACCGCATAGGTGGCATCGGGATACCACAGCGTCAGGAAGGGCAGGTCACGGGCGACCAGCGACTGCACCCTGGCTGCCAAAGTCCTTCGCTCGTTGGGGTCTACCGTGGTGGTGAGGCGCTCGGTCAGACTATCCACGGTAGGATTGCGGTAGGCCCCGATGTTCAGGTTGCCCAGGCTGGGCTTGGAATGGAACAGACCGCGCAGGTTGGCCTGGGTCATCACCGGAGCCGACCAGCCGAACATCGCCAGGGCATAGTTGCGCCCTTTGGAGACGTCAAACTCGGGCCAGACCCGGTCAGTCAGGGTGTTGGGCTCGAGGGCCCGCACCTGGAAAACGATGCCTGCCGGGCGTGCCTGCTGGGCGATCAGTTCGGCGGCTCTGAGCCGTAAGGGATTGTTGGCCGGGGCGAGAAGGTCAAACTCGAGTCGCCGACCATCCTTGCCGACCCGTACACCGTCTGGGCCTCGCCTGAAGCCTAACTGCTCGAGGCGTCGCTCCGCCTCGGATACGGTTAGCTTTGTATAGCCGCCCACATCTGGGTTATAAAGGGCGGACTGGGGGTGTAAGAAGCCAGGGCTGCCTATGGTGGCCTGGCCCAACAGAACGGTCTCCACAATAACTTTGGGGTCTACGAGCCCAGCGATTACTTGCCGGAAAGCCACCTGGTCGAAGGGCGGCTGGGTGGTATTGAACTGCAGCAAGTTGCTGGTGAACAGGGCGCCCCGGAGCAGGCGAAAGTTGGGGTTGTTGCTGAACTGGGGGATTAACTCCGGCAGCAGTTCGCGCGAACTGGCCGCAATCTGCCCGGCCTGCAGGGCCTGGAAGGTAGCGGCGGCCTCGCGGATAATCACAACCACCAGGCTCTGGGGCGCGACCTTCCCACCAAAGTACTCGGGGTTGGCCTCCAGGCGGTACGACTGGCCGCTGCGCACCTCCACCAGTTTGAAGGGGCCGCTGCCGGTGGGGTCTCGGTGGGCCTTGGGATCGGTGACGTTTTCCCAGATATGCTTGGGCAGGATGGGCACGTCGGCCAGCGTAGAAAGCTCAAAGGTGGCCTCCGGCCGGGGCAGGCTGATCTGCACGGTGCGGTTGTCGAGAATGCGAATCTGGCTGATGTTGCGCACGGCGGTAGTGAAGCGGCTCACCACCGGATAACGCCGATAGTACTCGTAGGAGAACTGCACGTCCGCGGCAGTAACAGGTTTGCCGTCGTGCCAGCGGGCGTCCTTAAGGCGGATTGTCCACTCGCGCCCGCCGTTGGTGCTGCTGACCTGCTCGGCCAGCCAGGGCCGGGGCACCCCGTTCAGGTCGGGCAGCATCAGGGTGTCGTAGACCAGCGAGAGCAGGTTGTAGCCGGGGTAGCCGGTAACGTAGGTAAAGGGCGTCAGGAAGCCTTCGTCGGCAGGGATGGCCAGCACCAGCTGCTGGGCTTTGCCCATCCCCAAAAAGAGCAGCAGGCCGAAGATCAGTCGTGACAGGTGTCTCATGGATTTACCTCCAGTCGGTAGTGCCCCCGCACGGTTACGCGCCAGCCGCGCTCGGTAGGGGTAATGGTTTCATCGGTGGGTGCGACCGGGGCAAAGCCCCACTCGGCCAGTCTCTGATCCAGGACATGGGCCTCGAGCAGCACCATCTGGCGGCCCGAGGCCCGTCGGTAGACGTGGGGTTCAGAAGTGCCTTCCAGTGGCACTCCGTCCAGGTTGGAGCGGGGGCTGTGGTGGCTCAGGAGCAGCTCTCCCCCCGGTCTCAGGACACGGGTTATCTCGCGAACAGCCGCCTCCCACTCGGCCAGGCTTTGGGCAAAGTGCAGCACCCCAAAGGCCAGGACGAAATCAAAAAAACAGCAAGGGAAGGGCTTCAGGCTGTCCATCCGGCCCAGCAGTACCCGCTGTTCGGGCTGCGCCAGGTAGGGGCGCAGGTGCTCCCGGGTATGGGCTACCATGGCCTCGGCGCTGTCCAGCGCATAGACCTCGAGGCCCCGCTCGGCCAGCCACACGGTATTGCGCCCGGCAGCGCAGCCTAGGTCGAGTACCCGGGCCTGGGTTAGGCTCCCCAGGCGGGCTACCATGCGGTGGTCGGGCGGCTTTTGCTCAAAGTACCGGATGGTACTGGGGTAATCCCACCGGTGGGGAGTTTTAAGCATGTTCGATTCCTTGTGTTCTCAGGTACCCCTGGGCAAATTGCCTCAGTTCACCCGGGGTGCGAAGCCCAAGCTTGCGCATCACCCTGCTGCGATGGCTACTGACGGTATTGGGAGAGAGGCCAAGCGTCTGGGCGATCCGCACGTTGGTTGAACCCTGCGCTACCAACACCAGAATCTTCCGTTCGGTCGGCGTGATGACCTGACGCCGGCAGCCTGTACAGCGTTTTACGGGATACACTGGTTCCTCCCGTTCTATCGCCGCTCGACCCGAAGCTCGATGCGGGCCTCGAGGTTGCCTTCAAACAGTAGCCGGATGGGTATGCGATCACCTTCTCGTAGGGCTCGTTTCAATCCCATCAGCATCAGGTGCTGGCCGCCGGGGATGAGCTCGAGCCTACCCTTTTGGGGCAGGGTGAGGAACTTCACTGCACGCATACCCTGAACGGTCTGGCCGCCCCTTACCTCTTTGTAATCACTCATCAGCATGACCATCTCCGCGACCGGGGTAGAGCCGCCCACAAGTCGCAAATCCCAAACGGTGGGGTTGGTGAGGGTCATGTAGGCAGTGGTGTCTTTGAGGGTCGGCGGGCTGAGCCGAACCCAGCCGTTTTGAACCCCCAGGTTGATGCCCGTAGCCGTGCGGGTCTCGGGTGGAGCGGGCTTGTCGCCATGTTGGTGCTGAGCCAGGGTCGGCTCGAGGGCTAACCCCAGGCCCAGCACGGCAGTCCAAAAAACTCGTCTCATGGGGTTAAGTCCTAGCCGAGGGCACGGCGAATAGCTGGGATGCGCTGGACGATGAGGAAGTCGAGCAGCAAGACCAAAAGCAGGGTCGCGCCAGCCGCCGGGAAGAGCACCACCATGACCAGGATGATCGCCACCGCAGCTTTCCAGAGGGGCAGGTTTTTGGGCATGGGGGGTGCGGCCAGGCGAAAGACCCCTGCCGGTCGGCGGATCCACCACATGGCCACGGCGGCTGCACTGGCAAGTAGGATGAGCAGGCAGAACACGGCGTTCAGGGCCTGGCTCCACCAGCCGTAGGTACCCATGTGCAGGGCAATGCCGGCGGCCATGGCCTTGGCTCCTAGACCGTACTGGGCCCAGCCGATATCGGCCAGCACCTTGCCGCTGTACTGATCTATGTGCAGGGTGCGATCCTTGCGGGCGTCGGTCACGTCGCGGCTCATCGAGGAGGCCGAGACCGTCCAGACCCCTTCCTTGCCCTGCGGCAAGGCCACCCAGAAGCCGTAGTTCACCCCGTTATCCCGCACGTACTGAATGACGGTGTCGAGGTTGACCGGGGTTCCGGCGGGAATGCCATCCTTACCGGCCATAGAACCTGAAACCGGCAGCTTGCTGTTCTCGAGGTTCCAGGGCACCAGCTTCTCACCGCTACGGTTAAGGCTTTCCAGGTTCTGGGTGCTTTTGGGCACATCGTTCCACATCTGCTCAGGGAAGGTGTTCCAGGCCTGCACATAGCGGTCGCCCCAGATGCCGGTCCAGGCCAGACCGCTCAGGGCGAAGAAGAGCACAGCTCCGGAGACCCAGAACATCGGCACGCTGTGCAGGTCTTTCCAGAAGGTGCGCCCGCGGACGCTAAAGCGTGGGATAAGGGTTCCATACACGCCGCGGCGGTCGCGGGGCCACCACAAGTAGAGCCCGGTAACCACCAGTAACACCATCAGGCTGGCGGCGATCTCGATCAGAAGATCGCCTAAGTTAACCTTCCCCACCCAGGGCAGGCTGACCTCCTTTTGCAGGAGCAGGGTTCCGTGGATGCTGGTTGCGATGTTCTCCCAGCGACTGGCATTGTCTACCTCGCCCAGCACGGCCAGGGTGTAAGGGTTCACGAAAACCGTGAGCTCCCGTCCGTTTTGTTCGAGTGCCACCTGCGCAGAGCGGTTGGGGGCGTTTGTGGGTCGAAAACGCTGCAAGGTGGCCTCTGGGTAGGCGCGGCGCACCGCCTCGAGTTGTGCAGTGTGGGGTTGCATCTGCCCCTGGCTGCTGACAAACATCATTTGGCGGTACTGGACGTCTTCAATCTGCGGCGCGAAGAGAATCACCAGCCCGGTGAGGGCCAGCATCACCATGAAGGGAAGCACGTAAATCCCCGCGTAGAAGTGCCAGCGCCAGACGGCCAGATAGAGCCTGTTGGGGGTGGGTTCAGAAATACCCGAACCCACGGATTTGTCCGAGGTCATGCAAAACCTCCAGTTTTATACCAAAGCGCTTAATGCCTGATACCGACGTATGCAAGGACAATTAGCCAGCCGGAGGCCCTCGAGCCGCGACGCTTTTGATGAAGGCATCCCGAACGAAAGCAGAGGTGATCTGTATCTGCCGTAGAAAGCGAAGGTTTGCGAAATGGGTCTCGGCGGGCTCGAGGGCCTCTACCTGGAGAAGCTGCAAAAAGCAAAGGGGGCCGTGTTCTGCATGCGGTTCCGGCAACTTTTCTTTTTCAGAGGGTTCGGTAGTGCAGACATTACTGCCCGATACGTTGAAGCGGGCCAGGCTGTCCTGATCCAGCAGGCCAAAGGTGTCATACATCAAGGCCCCGCGCAAACCCAGCTCGAGGGAGACCACGAGCAGGGTCAGGCTCAAGAAAACCGAGAGAGCCTGGGTTAGAACCTGCTTGGAGGGCCAGTGGAAAGCCATTATTCTTCCTACATTGAAACATACCGACCCCAAAAAGGACATATGTCCCACTAGCAGGTGCAGGTTGAACTGCAGCAACTAAGCAGGTCATCGGCCCAGATTCCCTTCTGGCGGTAAACCTCCAGCGGGCCGGTATCCAGGCCGAGCCGCTCGCCGATGGCTTGGGCCACCACCGGAAACCGGCCCCGGAACTTGTAGATGAAACAGAAGGCGGTACCGCGGTGGCGCACCTTAGGGCCTACCAGAAAAAGCCCTGGGGTGCGGGTGGACTCGTCGGTCTCTTCCCGCAGCAGAGGAGTCGTACCCTCCCATTCGAAAAGGTGCTGCACCGGGGCCCATCCCCCGTCAAATCCGGTAGCCAGGATGGGCGGTGTGGGGGATTCGAGCCCGCCCCCCCGAAAGTGCACCCGGTACGCCCCGTTGACCCGGCTCAGGTGGGATACCCGGGCTATGCGAAGCTCGAGCCGCCCTGTCTCAAGGGCAAGGTGAAGCCGCTCACGGGTGAAGGGGGAGGTATCCACACTGGGCTCTCCGGTCCGCTTTTCCCAGGGGGCCTGGGGGTCCAGTACGGTTACCTGTTTCCCCAGCATGGCCAGGTGATAGGCGGCATCCAGACCGGACTCATAGCCTCCTACCACCACAAACCGGTTGCCCTCCAGGGCTGCCCAGCTCTTGACCCTGCCGTAGTGCAGCCCCAGGCTCGCACCTGGAACGGAGGTCTGGGGAAACTGGAACTCGCCCGTAGCCCAGATGAGAAATCGGGCCTCGAGGGGGCCCTGGCTGGTCTCTACCCGAAAACCCTCGGCCAGAGGCTGCACGCCCCTTACGGTGGCCTTGCTGAAAGGAAGCTGGTAGTGCTGAACCAGGGCCCTGAGGTAGCGAGCATAGTCCAGACCGCTCGGGTGCTCCAGGCCCAAAGAGTAGGCAGGGGAGGTTTCTGGGTTCAGGGCGTTCAGATCGGCGAGGCCAAAGGCGTTGGCGGTGAAGCTGGGGGTGATGAACCGGGTCTCCTGGGGCCACCGCCGGAAGGAGGCCCCAACGCCTAAGCGGTCAACAATGTGGATGTTTACGCCCAGACGTTTCAGGGCCAGGCCCACCCCGACTCCGGCTGCCCCGGCCCCTACGATCAGAGCGTCAACCCGATTCATCTGTCTACCTTTCGATTGGATGATGTTCTGAACGAATTCGAGGCCACATCTAAGATAAGGCCGCCTGTCTGAGCGGCCACAGTTGTGCTACAGAAAAACTCAGTGCCTCACGCCATCCACCCAGAGCCACGCTACGCTGGCCGGGTTTCCGCCCACGTTGAAGCGGCGCTTGATCTGCAGGCGACCCAGATCCACCTCCAATACCTCGCCTTTGTCGGGGAGGGTCACGAAAGCCACCCCATCCCCGGTGGTCAGGCCCGGTCGCACTGCTCCCTCCCCGCTGGCGGTAATCGGCTCCGAAACCTTAAGGCTGGCCAGCACTTTTCCTGTGGAGGCCTCGAGGGTATGCAGGCTGCCGTCGGCGGTAAGCACCACCAGGAGGCCGTTACGGTCGAACTGAAAGCGTACCGGGGCGGCCGGTAGAGGCATCGGCCTGATGGAGGAATCAATGCGTGCCAGACCCTGGCCAAAGTTGCCGATGAAAAAGGGGTACATCGAGTGAGCTATCAGGGTGCCCACCCGTACCCGCTCCGGGGTGCCTGTGGGGTTAGGCAGCTTGCGCGCGATGAAACCACTGCCCTGTTGCTCTACCAAAAGCACGCCGTCGCTGCAACCGTAGGCTATGGTGCCCCCCAGTACGGCCTGGCCGTGCAGCCTTGGGCAGCCCGCGAACTCGGTTATCTTACGACCTCCAAGGGTGAATACCTCCACAACCCCACGGTTCAGACTCCCGGCTAGCACCGCGCGTTCTAACGCTACCGGAGCTCCATGGTCGGGCGCACCGGTGGCAATTTCCCGAAAGTCGGGCACCAGCCCCAACTTGCGGGCGTCGAATACCGCCATGGTGCCGTCTCCATCGTTATAGATCACTATCTGATTGCCATGGCTTTTGAAATGGGTCGGCTTGGGGCCGGTATTGACCGTAGCCCAGATGTAGGGGGTTTGCAGCGTCAGGTCTTTGTGATCACCATGATCCTCAAGACCCAGACCGCCATAGACGATAGTTACCCGATTCTGCTCCCGATGAATGGCGAAGGCGTACTGCCCCCCTGGCGCAGAGTACACATTGGCCGGGCCTGGTGAGGTAAACCGCCCCACTAGCTCGCCTTTTTCCAGGTCTAGAACCTGGAGTAACCCAGTCTTGCCATCGGCCACCACCAGCCGCCCGGGGTGCTTTCCCTCGTTGCCAAGGGCTTCAGAGTTTGAGACTAAAAGCGCCAGGAGAAGCCAGATTATGTGCATCCATAACCTCCATTTAGATATTGATAACTCATTATCAGCAATGAATCAACCCCCTCATGGAGAAAAGGCTTTGCAAAGGGTCTGTCCGTTGTGGCGTAGGAGAGCAAGGTAGGTGGGGGTCTCGAGGGTCAAGGTATCGGATAACAGGGTAATAACCTTCGCACCCGTGGCCTCGGCCAGGCTCTGGGCCTCCCGCTGGGCAAACTGGGGTTCGACGGCCACCACCCGCACCCCTTCCCGCTGCATCCGCTGGGCCAGCTCGCTGAGGGCTCTGGGCCCCCGCTGCTGGCCGCTGAAATGCGCCAGGCTGCCCACTACCTCAAAGCTGAAGTAGCGGGCGGCGTAGCGGAAGGCATCGTGCTGCACCACCAGGCGGCGTGCGGCAGGAGGAATGCTAGCCAGGCATGCCTTGGTCTCATTGCTGACGACCTCGAGCCTTCGTAGGAAGTCGGACAGTTGGTTGGCGTAATGCCTGCGCCCGGCGGGGTCGAGGGCGCTGAGGGCCTCCTGGATTCGTTGGGCGTAGAGTCGGGCGTAGGTGGGCTCCAGCCACAGGTGCGGGTCGCACAGACCATGCCGGTGGACATCCAGCCCTTGCTGGAGCTCGGCTTTTCGCTCGGCCTCGCTGATGCAGATCAGGTTTGGAGCTCCATCGCTGAGGAGCACCACCTGGGCCCCCCGGGGAAGGCCAGCTTCCAGCCTGTGAAGGAAAGTCTCGAGGGAAAGCCCATTAGCAAAAAGAAGACGGGCTCGTGCTAATTCCCTGATGGTCGAGGGCCTTGGCTCAAAACTGTGGGGGTCGGCCCCCCTGGGCACCACGGAGAACACTTCCAGGCGGCTTCCCCCGACCTCGCGCACCAGGTCGGCCAGGATAGGAGTGGTAGCGGCCACAGTCAGCGACTGTGCCCAGGCCGTCGAAAAAAGGAAAATGAGCAGGAGCGTAAGAACCGGCATCTCGCTTATAATAAATGATAATAGATTATCAACAAGAACCCCTTTATCTGTAAGCGAATCACCGCACTTTTCACGAACTTGGCCGCCCATTCAGGTAGTCGTTGATTGTTCTGGACGTAGTATTCCTAACCCCAGATGCTTGTAGATGTGCGAAGAGCGCTCTAGCCCAAATTGGGGCCCTGACGACCCTAATCGGCTGAGCACCCACCGAAGCGAGAGGTTGACGGGTTTGAAATAATACTGATAATGCGTTATCAGTAAGACCGGGGGCTTTCTCATATGAAAAAGATGCACATGGCGCTAGGTACACGACAAAAGCCTGAAACAGTTGTCCAGGTCGTGTCTTTTAGCTGGCAGGAAGAACAGGATCTGGCGTAAGAAGTCCAGGCCCCTGCGGAAAAGGCTGATCGGCTTACGACCGTGCTTCTTGATTTTGAGTTCTTTTTGCTCGGCCAGCCATTCACCAATCAGCACACACCAGACCAGCGCCAGACTGATCAGCGCTATCAGCTTCTCGATACGCTCAGGGTGGGTCAGGTGGGTATCCTCAAGGTTGAAGCCCCGGCTCTTCATGGCCGCAAAAAGGCATTCGATACCCCAGCGCTGTTTGTAGGCCGCCAGAGCCTGGGAAGGGTCGGCGTTGGTGGCTAGAATCAGCCACTCCTCCTTGAGCCGCATCCCCACCAGTTGCACTTTATTGCCATAGATGGTGTAGGTCTTCCTTGCTTGCTCATACTGGCCCAGGGGGAGATGGGCAAAGAGGTGTTTGACCGTACCTGTGCGATCCTGGGTATAGCGGGCATTCTCCTTGATGCGGATGCAGAACCTGACCTGCCTTCGTTTGAGCCATCGCCACCACCGCTGACCGATAAACTCCCGATCCGCCACCAGGCACTGGATTTGCTCCGCCGGAAGCACCCGCAGGAGTTGTTTCATCAAGGCTTTGCGTTCGTCGGTATGGCTATGACCGTCCTTATCCAGCACCCTCCACACCAGGGGCAGGGTCAACCCCTGGTACACCACCCCCAGCATCATCACATTCAACTGCTGTCTGCCAAACGCCCACTCGGTACGATCC
>NZ_JAGDFV010000049.1 GCF_017497985.1 Meiothermus sp. CFH 77666 | reverse complement strand
CACAACATAACGCAGGCGGCCAGTTGGGGGAGGGTGTATTTCTTGGGGCTATTGGGGTGGCTGTACTCGGGAAAGACCGTTTGGGTCTGGGCGTAGATGATTCGCGCAACCTGCAGGTGCAGGCTCGGTCGTGACTGGGCTGCTTTACCCGCCCGGCAAGAAGGTCTTGGGGAGCGTTTATGACCCATCGGGCCCCATTATCACAAACCTTGCAACAGAGCAAATCGCAAACCAAAATTCAGTATCGTAAAATTTTCGGAAACGCAAACACCACACCAAACACCAGCACCAGGAGCAGGAGAAAGGGCACTGCACCCCTGAAAATGGCCTCGAGGGGCACGTCTGCTTCCTTAGGCAGGGCTGCCTTGAGGGCGTAGACCGATAGGCCCACCGGGGGCGTGATCAAACCCATCTCGGCCGCCAGAATCACCAGGATGCCAAACCAGATGAGATCCACACCCAGGGCCGTAAGCACCGGGTACACCACCGGAATCACGATGGTGAGGGTGGAGACCGTATCCAGCACAAAACCCAGCAAAAAGACAATCCCACAGATAAGCAGAACAATCAGCCAGGGCTCCAGGTTTATCGCTGAGAACCATTTTTGGATGTTGCCAGGCAGACCAACCAGAGCAATGGCCTTGGAATAAAAGCTTGCAGCCAGGAATATGATCCCAATGGAGGCAGTGGTCACCACGCTGCTGACCAGTGCTTCCAGCAGCCTGCCAGGCCCAAGCCTGCCGCTGATCAGGCCGGTCAGGACGGCCAGAGTAGCGCCAACCGCAGCCGCCTCTACCACGGTGAACAGCCCACTGTAGATCCCACCCAGCACCATTACGATCGAAATCATTAGACCCAGAATCCCCAGGGAGCGCTCTGGACGCACTGGGGTCATCGTAGCTTCTGAAAATGGCAGCGTGGCAGTGAACAGCCGCTTTCCCTGGGCCAGAATGTAGGTGGAATAAGCCATCACCACCAGCAACCCCGGCACCAGTCCGGCAATGAATAGCTTGCCGATGGGCTGATCGGTCAGCAGTCCATAGACGATCATCAGGATGCTCGGGGGAATCAGCATGCCCAGGATGGAACTCCCCGCAATGAGACCGGTGGCGGCCTCTGGCAGGATGCCGCTCCGAATCATTACCGGCGCCGCCACCCGGCCAAACAAAGAGGCCGATACCACCGAAACGCCGGTGGCTGCTGCGAAGACGGCGTTCCCGAAAACCACCGATAGTGGAATGCCTGCACGAATCCGACCGAGCCAGCGTACCAGGACGTGAAAGAGATCATCCACAAAACCCGAGCGAGCAAAGACTTCGCCCATCAGCACGAAAAGGGGGATTACCGAAAGGAAGTAGTTTCTGAGGCTCTGGTCTATGGTAAAGGCCAGCAAACGGTTGGCCTGGGCGTAATCCCCCGACGTGAAAAAGACTAAAAGCCATCCCAACAGAAACAGCACCACCGCCACGGGAAGGCCCAGGCCAATCAGCAGCACCAGTAAAAGAATCGTGAAGCCGACGATCATGGCAGAGCCTCGGTTCCCCTTCTCTTTGCCATTGCCACCCAGCGCAAGGCGGCCAGGCTGGTCAGCAGCAGGGTTCCCAGAAAGGTAAGCAGCCTGAACGGCCACTCTGGAAAGCTAAAGTAGCCGGGTAGCCCTACCCGCTGCCCGACCATGAACGAGGCACTCAGGCTCTGGAAGGTCAGCGCGGTGAGCAGCACAAAGACCGCCAGGGTAACGGTCAGGTGGGCAAGCTCGAGGCCCTTTTTCCAACGTCGGCCAAGTGGATAGCGAAAGATCAGATCGGAGCGTATAAACGCCCCCTGGCGGAAGGCGCTGGCCAGCCCCAGGAAAACCACCAGATAGAGCGTCTGGCTCAGGAATTCGGCTACCCCGCGAATGGGCTGGCCCAGCAGGTTGCGGGCCAGGATATCGGCCATCACCAGCAGGAGAATGGCCACCAGGATGGCAACCGCCAGGGCAAGCAGTAACTTTTCCAGGTAGACCTGTAATTTAATCAGCATCTTTTGAAAGACTTACCAGCAGACCCGTGCTGTGGATCTTATGCCTCGACCCCAAAGGCTCGGTGGCCAGACCTAGCGATCCCACTGTCGAACCAGGGGCGCCTTGCGATTGCGCAGCTCAGTCATGTAGTTCGAGAGCACCTGGGTGCCCGGGGCTCCCTGGCGGTTCAGCTCGTTCGCCCACCGCTCGGCAATGTTGGGCATGGTAAAAGCCCAGCGGCGTTTGAAGTCATCCCCCACCCGGATCAGGGTGGCTCCTCGCCGCTCCATCTCCGCCAGGGCTCCGCTGGCCCGCTCCCTCGAGATGCGGGCGTACTCGGCAGCATATTTCTCAGCGCCAGCCAGGAGGGCCCGCTTTAGGGGCTCCGGCTGGGCTTCAAACCAGCGGTTATTGGCCCCCAAAAGCCCGGCAAACTGCGCTCCAAAATCCACCAGCACCACGTTTTTGGCTACCTCATGAAGCCGCGCGGGCAGGGCTCCGGTGGGGAAAACAATTACGCCCTGACAGGCGCCCGTGCTCAAATCCTGGTAATAGGTGGCCAGGTTGCCGGCCACGCCCACTGCCCCGGTACCCTCGAGCCAGGTTACGGCAGGCCCGGGGGCGCAGATCCTTTTGCCCCTCAGATCGGCAAACTGACGCACCGAAAAGGTGGTCATGAGCTGGTAGCTGTCCAGGGTGAAGCCCCCGCCCAACGGCACAACGCCGTTGCGTACTAGGGTTTCGCGGAAAGCAGGGGTTTTGCTCTGCACCGCCGCCACGGCTTCCGCTACCAGGGAGGGATCGCCGGAGCCAAAGGGGGTGAAGTAGGTGAGGCCGTAGATGGGGAGGCGATTGAGGTTGAACAGGGTAGGCACCACCCCCACCTGGGCCAGCCCGCCCCCCAGCGCGTCTAGCTCGCCGCCCACCGGAGCCAGAGCGCCCCCAAAAAATTCACGCCATTCGACGCGGATACCGCTGCCCACCAGACGGGCCTCGACCTCCTGGCGGAAGGTAGTTCGGAGCAAGTCCACCCACAAGAAAGCAGGGCTGTGACCGGAGACCAGGCCGATGGTTACCGTCTGGGCCAGACTGAAATTAGACAATCCCAGGGCCAACAACAGCACAACCAGGTACTTCTTCATGCGTCAATCCTCCTCCACCAGCGCGACCGCGCGAGTCCACCCCGCACTACCGCCCTTGATCTTGAATGGCAGCGCCATGACCACAAAACCGTGGGGTTTGGGAATCTGATCCAGATTGGCCAGCTTCTCAATCTGCAGGTATGGCTTTTCCAGGCCCAGCAGGTGGCTCTCCCAGAAGCGGGCCTTCCCTTCCAGCGCATCCTTCATGAGCACATCAAAAGCTTTGTCCAGACCCCAGGCATCAATGCCAATCATGCGCACCCCCCTGTCCACCAAGAACTCGGTGGCGTCACGGGTCAGGCCGGGGTGCAGGAGCTCGTAGCCTTTTTCGCCGAAGCGCTTGTAGGTGTCAGTGCGTATCAGGGCAATATCCCCCGGCTGCACTTCATACGACATGGCCTCCAATGCAGCCTTGAGGTCGGCCGCCGTAATACCGTCGGCCTTGCTCTTATGGGTCATATCAAACAGAACCCCAGGGCCCATGCACCAGCTCAGGGGAACCACATCAATGGTAGGGGCTTGCTCACCCGAGGCCATCCGCGGGCCGTAGTGGTACGGTGCGTCCACATGGGTGCCGGAGTGGCTGGAGAGAGACACCGCCTCCACCGCCCAGGCCAGCCGGTTGGGGAACATCCGCTCGGCCATCTCTTGCGAATAGCCCAGCTCTAAGAGCATCTCCCACCCTTTGCCATGATCCACATAGGTAATCTGGTGGCGGTTGAGCTCGAAGGGGGCGGTTTCGTTGGAGAGGGTGCTGCTGAGGTCTATGACCCGCAGCCGCCTGCCAAACAGGGACACGTGGTCTCTGGCCTCGCTCATCGGGGCTCCTTGGATGCAGCATCTGGGCTGGCTTCGGCCAGGGCTTCCCGCACAATCTGCTGCAGGATGGAAGCGGGCAGCAGCGATTTGAGCACCAGGCCGGCCTCCTTGACCCGCTGGGTAATCTTGTCCAGGATTTCCTCTGAGACGTTTTGCAAGCCAGGCTCCAGGCGTTCCAACAGCATTCGGATGGAGTTTTTACCGCTACCCCGGCCATACTGCACCTGATATGGCTCGCGGCCAACCATGGTAGGCGGATAAGGGAAGATAGCGTTGCCTCCCAGGGCGGTCTTTTCAAGCTCCTGCAGAATGTGCACCACAATGCCCGACTCGACATCAAAAAGTCGGCGGCCCACCACAGGCTTATTCTGCGCCAGAGCTACTTTGGAGGCCTCGGCAAAGGCGGCCGAGACGCTGGCAAGCTGGCTGAGGTCAATACCGGTGGGCACCGCCATCAGGTACTCCAGGGAAAGGGCCAGCTCCTCAGTGGCCACGTTACCAGCCCGCTCACCCAGCCCGTTGATGGAGGTATGCACCATATCGGCCCCGGCAGTGATCGCCATCAGGCTGCCCGCAAGCGCCAGGCCAAAGTCGTTGTGGATGTGAAAGCCTACAGGTTTACCGGTCCAGCTACGCAGGTTGGAGACCAGCTGGAAGGTGGCCAGCGGATGGCCCATGCCAAAGGTATCCGAGATGGTAACCCGGTCGACATGGGGGGCGATGGCCTGGAAGAAGTCCCGCAGGTACCAGTCCTCGACCCTGAAGGCGTCCCACCCCATGAACTCGATGTACATGCCCTTTTCTTTGCCGGCCCTGGCAAACTGGGTAATCTGCTGGATCAGGATCTCGGGGGTGATGCGGTAAACGTGCTTGAGGAGGTAGGGGTTGATCCCAAACTCCAGCAGCATGCCATCGCAGCCCAGTTCGATGGCGGCAGAAACATCCTCTTCCTTGATTCGGATCAGGGGCACAATCCGGGCCCTTGGCCGCAGCTCCATCAGGGTCTTGATAACCTCCCGATCCTCCGGTGTGGCCGGAAGCCCTGGCTCGATGGAGTGCACCCCCAGCCGGTCCAGCATCAGGGCCAGATACACCTTCTCCCTGGGGGTAAAAGCCACGCCGGGGGTCTGTTCTCCATCGCGGAGGGTAACGTCGTGGATGAGCACCCGCTCCGGCAAGGAAAACTGCTTCCGCACCTCCGGGCTAAAGTTGTGCGGCGAAGCCCACTTTTTGCCTGCTTCAAAATAGGGTTGTTTCGGGGTGAAGCCGAAGGCTTCCTCGAGGGTTTGTTTTTCCATTTGCGATAGGTAATCTAAACCGAAACCGCTTCAGGTGTCAAACGCCATGTAAACTACCCTAATAGCGGCAGGGTACAACTTTAACGGCAGTTACCGTGACTTCGCCCTGGTTCGCTATAACGCCAATGGCAGCCTGGACACCAGCTTCGGCAGTGGTGGCAAGGTGATTACAGCGGTGGGCTCCTGCAACGATGCAGCCTCTGCACTGGTACACCAACCCGACGGTAAGCTGGTGGCGGCAGAACGTAGCGCGAGCGGCAGTGACTTCGACTTCGCCCTGGTGCGCTGCTACTGAGCCCATTCCTTCGGTCTCTCGTGCCTCAAACTTGGCCTCTCCTCCCCTTTTCAATCGCGTAACAGCAACCGGTAGTAAATGGCTACCAAACCGAGGCTGACCAGCAACAAGACATACGCCATGGCGCTGGCGGCCGAAAGGTCGAGGCCCAGAAAGGCCTTACGGTATATGAAATAGCTCACCAGCTCGGTGGCACTACCCGGGCCACCCCGGGTTAGCACATAAACCAGGTCGTAAGTACGAAGTTCGGCCACAGTCTGCAAAATCAACAGGATGAGCAGCACCGGGCGTAGCAAGGGCAGGGTGATATAACGAAAACGCTGAAAAGGGGTGGCTCCATCCACGAAGGCGGCCTCGAGGGGCTCCTTGGGAAGGCTACGCAGGCCTGCCAGAAGGATCAGGGCCACCAGCGAAACCTGTTGCCAGACATCAATCAGGGCCAGCGTCAACAGGGCCAGTCGGGCGTCACCCAGGAAGTCCAGCCCCATCAGGCGTCCCAGCGGGCCCAGCTCAGGATGAAGCAGCATCTTCCAGATCAACCCCACCCCTACCGGAGCGATCAGCATGGGTAGGCTGACTGCGAAGTAATGGAGCCCCCGAAGGGGCACTGGCTGCTGCAGGAGTACTGCCAGCAGCAGCCCCAGCCCCAGCGAGAGTCCCACCGTGAGGGCAACGTAAATGGCGCTTACCGTGAGGGCATGGACAAAGTAGGCATCCTGGAGAAGTTCAAGGTAGTTTTGGAAGCCTATCCAGTCCCAGCGCGGACGCAAAAAGGTGTAGCTGGTTAGGGATAGTCCCAGGGTGTAGAAGAGCGGCACACCGACCACCCCGGCCAGCACCAGCAGGCCAGGTAGCCCGAATAGCAGCCCTTCGAAGCGCCTCAACCTTCCCCCTAGCGCAAACCGGCTTTGCGTAGCAGGGCCTCGAGCCCCCTGGCTGCATCCTGCAAGGCCGCCGCTGTGCCCTTCTGACCCCCAGCGGCCAGGCTGATCTCACGGCCCACCACATCCTCCATCTCAGCGGTGTAGGCGAAAATGGGCACCTTCTGAGCACCGGCGATAATCGCCTGCGCCTCCCTGTAATAGGGATACTTACGCAACACCTCAGCATTCTGAAAAACATCCTTGCGGGTTGGCGCATGTCCGGCCAGTGCACGCTTGAGCACAATCTCCGGCGACTCTACCCAGGCGATGAACTGCCAGGCAGCGTCTTTCTGCGCCGAGTTCTTGGGGATGGCCCAGCCCCAACCCCCGTTGACGCCCTTACCCCCCGGCATGGGGGCCAGCGCCACCTTACCAGCCACCTTCGGGCATTGCTGCGCGTTATCGAGCTGCGGCAGCATCCACCAGTAGGTGACCATGCTAAAGGCCTGACCCTGGCACATCACCCGGAAGGTGTCGTCGAGGTTGAAGTTAAGGGCTCCCCTGGGGGCGAAGTTTCGAATCATCTGGGTGTAGGTCTGCAGGGCCTTCTGGCCGGCCGCGCTATTGAGGGTGACGCGGTTTTGGTCATCCAGGTAACGTCCACCCGCTGCGAAGAGATAGTTCGAAAATTCCATGAAGTTAGGATCCCCTCGCTGGCCCTGCATGGCTGCACCTGAAACCCCCGCATTCTTATGCATAAAACCAGCCACCTGGAGGTAGGCCTCGAGGGTTTTGGGTAGTACTAAAGGGGCTTTGAACTGAGCTCTGAACTTGTCTTGCAAGTCCTTGCGGGCTAGCAGATCCTTGCGGTAAATAAGGCCCATGGCGTAGTTGTACATGGGAATCATGTACAGCGTTTTCTGGTAATAGCCCACCAGATCGAGCATGGAGGGGTAGTATGCCGAGAGGTCGAAATTGCTCTTTCGCACGTAGGGCTCGAGCGGCTCCAGCCAACCAGCCGCAGGAAACTCCCCCGCCCAAAGGAAATCCACCTGTAGGAAATCGTAGCTGCTTTGCGGGGCCAGAAGCTGGGATACCAGCTTGTCGTGCATGGCCCCGTACTGCACCTTCTCGAAGACCACCTTGATACCGGTCTTTTGCTCAAAATCGGGGAGGAGCTTCTCGATAATCTGGGTCTCGGGGACATCCTCCATCAAAGCCTGCAGGGTTACCCCCTGCGCCAAGGCCAGGCCCAGCAGCACACCAAAAACCGCCAACCACTTCATCTTGACCTCCTTCACTTCACTGCTCCCATGGTTAAACCTTCCACCAGATAACGGTCTATGACCCGTGCCAGCAGGGCCACCGGGAGTACTGCCAGCACCACCCCGGCAGCCACCTGGGCAAACAGCACCCCGCGCTGGGTGATAAAGGTGGAGAGTACCACCGGAACGGTTTGAGACTCTCTTCCGCTTAGTAGAAGGGCAAACAGAAACTCGTTCCAGGAAAGTAAAAAGCCCATCACCCCGGCAGCAAACAGGCCCGGTATCGAGAGGGGCAGTACGATGCGGGCGAAGATGTAAAGAGAGCCGGCCCCATCCACCCGCGCCGCCTCCTCCAGCTCACGGGGAAAAGTTCGGAAAAAGCCCATCAGGAGCCAGGTCATAAAGGGTAGCGCAAAGGCCAGGTAAGCAATGACCAGCCCCCACAGGCTGCCGCTCCAACCCAAAGCTCGAAAGATTGCAAAAAGTGGGAGGGCCAGCACGATGGGAGGAAGCATCTGGGTGGCCAGCACCCCGAAGCGCAAGGTATGCCCCCCCAGCTGGTAGCGGGCCAGGGCGTAACCCAGAAGTGCGGCCAGGGGCAGCCCCAGGGCTACCACCCAAGCACCTACCCACAAGCTGTTACGCAGACCAAGGCCAAACGGTCCTTGAATCAGCCGAACAAAGTTGTCCAGAGTGAGGCCGCCAAGGCTAAAAGGCTGGCCTTCCGGGGAAAGCGACCGCAGAAGCAACCAGCCTAGCGGCAAAAGAAAAGTTAGGCTGAACAGCCACAAACCTAGATGTGCAAGCTGGGCCAGCAGGCGGTTAGAAGATCCAGGCCCCACCATTGACCTCCAGGGCTTCGCCGGTGATGAAGTCGGCATCGGGGCCGGCCAGAAAGGCAATAGCAGCCGCCACATCCTCAGGCCGTTGCAGACGACCCAGTGGTGTCTGGCGCACATAGTCTTCCAGTACCGCCTCAGCGCTCATCCCCCGCAGGCGGGCCTCCCAGGCCACCTCCCGCTCCTGCATGCTGGTCTGCACAAAACCAGGGTTGACCGCATTGACCGTCAAGCGAAGCGGCGCAAGTTCCTTGGCCGCGGCCTGCACCAAACCCAGCACAGCGAACTTACTGGCCGAGTAGTGGGCCAGCAAAGGCGCCGCCTGTCGTGCAGCCATCGAGGCCGTAGCGATCAGCTTTCCACGCAGTTCCCGCCCCGTCATCAGAGGCTGCTGGGCCATCCTACGAGCGAAGGTCTGCAAGGTCAGAAAGGTGCCTTTGGTATTAACGGTGAAATTGAAATCCCACTCCTCCTCGCTCAGCTTCAAAAAGGGGTTCATGGTGGAGACCCCGGCATTGGCCACCAGCACATCGAGCCGTCCATCGTTGACAAAAACCTGCTCGGCAGCCTCCTCGAGGGCCTTTCGGTTGGTCACATCCAAGGCCAGGTGGGGCATCCCCAAAGCCCTGCCCACCTCTTCAGCTCGCAGTGGGTCCAGGTCACTGACCCAGACGCGGAATCCATCCTTTACCAGCCGGGCCGCAATAGCCTGGCCAATCCCACTTCCTGAACCGGTCACAAGGGCGTTAGGCATTGATTCCTCCGAGCTTTGCAAACCAGCGCTGTAAACTTGGATAGGCCTCACGGTAAAGCCCATAGGCGGTGTGGTAGACCTCTCTCCACTCCTCCTCGGGTGAAGTGCTGCCGGCAACCTCGAGCGGCAGGGCTTCCGGTTTCCATTGACCCAGGGCCATGCCAGCCAAAAAGCCCACCCCATAGGCGCTACCTTGTGCGCTCTGGGCCAGATAATGCACCTCCTGCCCTAAGACACTAGCCAGGATGCTGCGCCACAACGGGCTCCTTGCACCCCCATCCATAACCAGGTAGCGGCGTACCCGATGGCCGTAGGACTCCAACACTTCTACGTGGTGCCGGAAAGCGTACGCTACAGCCTCCAGCAAAGCACGGTACAGGTGGGACGGGGTGTGCTGGAGGGTCAACCCCAGGACGCTGCCACGCGCCAGCGGGTCGCTGAAAGGCGTTTTCTCCCCAAGAAAATATGGTAATACCACCAGCCCTTCGGCCCCCGCCGGTACCCGGGCCGCCTCAGCGTCAAGTGTGGCAAAGCTTGCACCCGGACGGAAGTTGCGACGGAACCACTCTAAGAGGGTGCCTGAGCTTGCCATACAACCGTTCAGTACGAAAAGGCCCGGAAGGTCATGGTAGTCAATGTAGAGTTCACGCAACGGAGTAAAGGTCGGGCTTACATATAAGAAATCGCCGGCGCTGCCCAGCTTGATGACCGCCTCCCCCTCCTGTTGCAGGCCAGCCGCCAGCGCCGCTGCAATATGATCGGCGCTTCCGGCAATGATGGGCAGACCTTCGGGCAGTCCGGTTTGCGCTGCCACCTCAGCCTTGAGGTGGCCCACCACCTCCTGCGGAAAACGCACCGGGGCCAGCACCCTGGGTGGTAGCTCCAGGTAGTCCAGAACTTCCTCGAGCCACACCTGCTGGTGCGGGTTCCATAGCCCGGATTCCAGCGCCCAGTTGGCCTCAGTGTAGCGAGCGCCGCAAAGCCGGTAGACGATGTGCTCATACGAGCCACTCAACCAATCCAGATGGGCCCATACCTCCGGTTCGTAACGTTTTAGCCACAGCAGCTTAGGAGCCACCACCTGCTGGTTCCAGGTAGCCCCGGTTCGGGCAAAAAGAGCCTCATCACCAAAAAACTCCCGTAAATGGGCAATCTCCCCTACTGCTCTGGCGTCGTTTTGCTGGATAGAGGGTCTGAGCACCTGGCCCTCCGGCCCATGCAACACCAGTGCCGGCACCATTCCAGACACTCCCAGCGCATGAATAGGAGCTGAATCTGCCGCCTCGCGCAAGCGCTGCAATACCTTAAGGGTACCTGCCCACCAGTCTTCAGGGTCCTCCTCAGCCCAACCGGCGGCCGGATTCCGAAGGCTGTGGGGATGTTCAGCCTGGGCCCTGACCCGCGCAGCCTCGTCCAGTAGCACACCCTTGACCGAGCTGGTGCCGATGTCCAGACCGATAACCATTAAGAACCCCTGGCCCTTCGGACAATGGCCATGAACTGTTGAACCCGCTCAGGGTCTACCTCGTTCCAGGTATGGCCCTCGCGCTTCAGGGCTGTACCCACGATGGCGCCATCGGCCACCTCGAGGACATCCGCAACGGTCTCGTGCCGCACACCGGTATTGGCCAGTACCGGTATCGTCGGCAAGGCTGCCTTGACCTCGCGGAGATGCTCGAGGCGGGCGCCTTCCCCGGTCATTGGTCCGGAAACCAGAACAGCATCAGCCAGGCTGGAAAAGACTGCGCTGCGGGCCCGCTCTACCAGGCTACGGCTGTCCAGTGGCGAGGCAAACTCTGCACTCACGTTGTAGAGCAAAAACAGGTCATCCCTGCCCAAGAGTCGCCGGTAACGCAGGGCCTCTGCCGCTCTCCCAGCCCAGAGCCCCATGTCCGAACCATACAGACCGGTGAACACCTCGCGCACGAAACCCGCTCCGGTCGCAGCAGCCAGGGCCATGCTGGCCATAGGATCCCAAAGCACATTGACCCCAAATGGCACGCGGATTTCTTCCCGCAAGCGACCAACCACGTAGGCCATGGCAGCTACCGAGGCTGGATTGACCGAAAGCTCGTAGGGTCGGTCGTTTTCGTTGCCAAACATTACGGCACTGACCCCGGCTTCCTGCAAAATCTGGAGGTCGCGCCGTGCCCTCTCCACAATGGCCTCCATGCTGCCCTGGTAAAGCGGGGTGCCAGGGAGTGCTTCTAGATGCACCATGGCAATAATGGGTTTGTGACCGAAAAGCTCCTTGAACTTATGCATGGACGACCTCCACAGGAATCACCTGGGCTAGCGCAGGGTGGTCGAGATTGGTCACAATCCGGTATAGGGCGCTAAGAGGGGTCACTCGAGCCACTGCTCGATGCCCAAACTTGCTGGCATCGGCCAGCAGAAGGGTTCGTCTGGCCACAGCAAGCGCTTTCTGTTTCACGAAGGCTTCTTCCAGGGTATGGTTGGTGACCTCGGAGAGATCAAAGGCGTCGGCCCCTAAAAAAAACAGGTCGGCCCTTATCTGGGCCAGGCCATCCAAAGCCCACTGACTGGTCAGGCTGTAAAAACCGTTGCGAACGAGTCCTCCGGGTATCCATACCTCGGTATGGCCCTGGGCAAGGGCCTGAGCTACACCCAGATCCAGAGCAAATACCCGCAACCGCATACCGGAAAGTAGTCGGGCCAGGGCGAGTGTGGTGGTGCCAGAGTCCAAGATGATGGTCATCCCCTCTTCCACATATGAGAGCGCTCTCCGGGCAATAGCCTCTTTTATTGCTTGATTCTGTCCAATCTTGATTGAATATGGCGGCTCTTGCTCTGGAAGAATGGCCCCCCCGTGCTCCCGCTGAAGCTCTCCACGTTCCGAAAGTACCTTGAGATCGCGTCGAATAGTGGCCTCAGAGGCACCGAGTTCGCGTGCTAGATCTCTGGTGCGCAGCGCCCCATTCTGCTTCAACAGGGCCAAAAGAGCTTGTTGGCGCTCGGAGGCAAGCATATTTGTGATTGATTATGATTGTTCATGATTATTTTTGTCAACAAGCGCTCAGGAATCCAGTCGTTTAACATCTGCGCGTAACCCCATTTATAGGGATTGTCAATAAAGCTCCCTCTAGGCTTACAGCCTCATGAGGGAGACGTTTAAGAGTGTGGGGGAGCTGTTAAACCCAGTGGCTTCAACGCTGGAGTTTATCGGCTCCCCCTGAACATTCAGCAGACCCCTGGGTGCATGGGCACCCGCCCGTTCCGCTGGGTATCGACTTTGGGGTGTACACGCCCAGGCGTGTACCTAAGGGAATCTCCTCTGGTTCCCAGGGGGCGGGGAGGGGCCGAGGTCTGGCTCCGTCGAAACACGAAACCCCAACCAAACCGCGAATGCGGCTGGTAGCGGGTCGTTCCTAGAGTGTGTCTGAATAGCTGCCTCACACGATTTTAGCCAGGCGAGCGAGCATGATGCGGGTCATGCAGGCGTAGATGATGGCCTCGGTAGTGCGGGCAAAGCGTTCGAAATCACGGGTGAGCCGGCGGAAGCCAGTGAGCCAAGCA
>NZ_JAGDFV010000048.1 GCF_017497985.1 Meiothermus sp. CFH 77666 | reverse complement strand
TGATTACCCTCAACCCCACCCACTTCCAGCGGCTGGGTGAAGAGGTAGCGGCGCTGGTGGTGGTGCCGGAGTCCTGACCTACCCCATGCGCAAACCAAAGCGCTCGAGCACGCTCCCCAGTCCCTTCCTGGCCTCAGGCTGTTTCAGGATTTCTCAGATAACCTTAACCCCCGATATCTTTGCTGAGTACATTCGTGTGTCTGCGGCGTTGAGCAACTCATCCGGCGTTTCACCATCCTCTGGGTAAGCCGCAAGGCCAATGCTGACCGACAAATCAAGCTCGCCAAATCGAATACTCTCTATAGCATGGACATAGCGGGAAGCCGCGACACGGGCATCTGCTTTGCAAGAGTTAAGAATGATCGCAGCGAATTCATCGCCCCCCCAGCGGAATAGATGATCCCCGCTGCGCAGTTCACAGTTCAGGGCCCTGGCCACCCGGATCAGCGCCTGATCTCCAGCTGCATGCCCAAGGCGATCGTTAATGGTCTTAAAGCCCTTTAGGTCCATTATCGCTAAAGAGAAAGTGGTTGGATAACGCGATGCCCTCTTCAGTTCCTCCAGAAGTATTTGGTCAAAGGCTCGGCGATTGGGCAAACCGGTGAGAGCATCGGTGAGGGCAGCCTCCTTGAGAAGCCGATGGGTGCGGATTTCGTGAAGAATGGTGGCCAAGGGTGCTGCAAAAAAGCGAGCCGCCCGAAGACTATCTTCACCGAAGGCATCCGGATCATGCAGGTTATCCAGGTTTAAATAGGCCAGTACTTCTCCTCTATAAGAAATGGGAAGGCAAAGGTTTGCCTGGATTTCCCGAACCCGCCCTGCCAGATCCATTACCTCCGCAGGCGCAGTCTGGTAGCTCATTTCAGGAATTGGTTGTTCTCTAATCGTAATTATACGCGGCTCTCCCTTTTCAGCGTGCTCTTTTCCAAGGCCATACCAGTGCAGCATACCGTCAGTATCCGTTGTAACGGACTTTAAGCCTTCCGAGTCAAAACCGACCACGGCCTTGTAGTGATAGTGCATTTCCTCCAGAACCATTAGGCTTCCGGCCTCGCTGCCGGGCACCAGTTGAATAGCTTCCTGAAGTACCCGGTCATAAAGCCCGCTTGAAGGCGCATCCAGAAGATCCTGAACCAAGCGGTTTACCCGCTCATGTCGGGTCTTCTCCACCAAGCGTTCAAACCCCACCCCAAGGGTGCGACAGAAAAGAGATAGTAGCTCCTGCTCAGCCCTTCGCCATGGCCTCCGAGTCCTCTCCCCTACTACCAAAATAAACCGGCTTCGTTTAGCGTCTGGGGTAGGTATTGGATGGGCTACCAGGGTACACCAGTCTAAGCTCTGCAAGGCCGGCACGCCCTCGGGTTCATATGCATAGGTAGAGGTGTAGAAAGGCCTTCCGCTACGGTAAACCTCCCAGGCTTTGCCTTGACCATAAGGTAAGCCCGCTTGAAGAACCTGCAGCAGCTGTGGCTCCGTCACCCCCTGATAGGCAAGTGCCTGCATGTGAGCTCCACGAGCTTCCCAAAGAACTCCTGCATCCAGCGCAAACCTTTGAAGGTTTTCTTTTCGATTGCTTTGCTCCTGCGTTGTTCGAACCAACAAAGCAAGCGCATTCTCGGCAGCCTCCTGTAAGGTCTGCGACTGTTGCAGCGCAATTGCCAAATCCGTAATCAATCGGCGCGCCTCCAAATCCGCAAGGCGATCTAGCTGCAAACTCACCGTCTCAGCGAATCGAATCAGGCCGTCTACTTCCTCGGCCAAGAAGCCCTTATTCCGTTCAATGTTGAGTACCGCAACCACTTCACCGCGCTCGAAGAGGGGCATGGCTAGCTCTGCCAGGGTCTTAAAGCCCGGAGCTGCGATGTGACTGGGCTCTTTACGAACATCAGAAATGTATTGGGGCCTGCCTTCGCGCATAGCTCGGCCCATTACACCCGCGTCTGGAACTTCTTCAAAAGGAATAGGAGGTATGCAGATTAGACAGCGAAAGCCTGATCCTGTGGGTATCCATACTCCAATGTGTCCTCCTTCTCCTAAGCTGGCGAGACGCTCAGGGAGGCTCTTCAATAACCTGTCACGATGCTCAATCAGGGTAAGTGCTTGCAACGCCTCAGCCACGAGTCGGTGACCTTTGGCAAGAGCTCTGCTTCGACGGTGGGCGGCCCGAAGACTTTCTCCGATACTATGGGCAATCACCGCAGAAAAAACCAGAATGAGCGCATCCATGAATGTGAGCTCGCGAAGCAAGTAAAGAATAAGAACTGACATTCCTGCTGCTATAAATCCCAGGATAAAACCCTGAATGCTGGCAACAACGGCAGTGAATATCATGAACCATGGGATGGTCTGGCCGGGCCACCAGCCTAAAATGCTTCCGAGAATCCCCAGGAGGGCAGATCCGGAAGCAACAGCAAGGTATATTAGCTCGCCATGCCTATAACCCAAGGATCTCCCTCCCGTTGATGAGCTTCTCTGCATCGGCACTGCATGCTGGTCGCCCCAAGAAGTACCCCTGGCCCAGGGTAAAACCCTCTTCCAACAGGAAATCGAGTTGCGCCTGGGTCTCTATTCCCTCAACGATGATGTCAAAGCCAAGTCCATTGCCAAGGCCTTTTAGTGCCCGCAGTAAGCGAGCTTCAGGGGTGTCTTTCCGTGGAGTTATGCCCAGGCTTGCAATAAATCCCTGGCCCAGTTTGATCGCAGATAGAGGCAGCTTGGTGATGCGCTCGAGGGAGGACATTCCTGAACCAAAGTCATCTAGGTGAAGGGGATGACCTCGCTCAGCAAGGGCCCGAAGAGTCTGTAAGCAGGCGTCATCTAAAGCAACCTTCTCTGTAACCTCAAAGATGAGGTAATTCGAGCGAAGTTCGGAAGACTCCAGGAGTCCATCAAGTTGCAAGAGTAAATCAGGCTCAATCTGGCTTCCTGAAAGATTTACCGCTACCGGTACACCCCATTTTGCTGCCTGCTCTACTGCCGTGCCCAGGATCCAGTTACCTAGCCTCTGCATCCAACCCTCTTCTTCAGCAATCTGAAGAAATTGATCGGGAGGCACAGATCCCAGTTTGGGGTGCATCCAGCGCACAAGAGCCTCGAAGTGGTGCAGGTGGCCCGTAACCAGATGGAAGATGGGCTGATAATGCAAAAAAAGCCCAGCGGAACTCGAATTTTCGTTCGAAATGTGGTTCTGGGAAAAGTCGGGCACCTGTTTTAAGTCTAAAAGTGAGCCAGGCCCGTGTTGAGCATTTCCTGGTGGAAGTTGCCGCAGGGTTTGACCCAAAGCCTGTCGCAGGGCATCTTCTTTAAAGGACTTGTGAGCAAGATCGCGATCGAAGAAACTCACCGTGCCCGGGTCACGGCTATGCCTGAGGGCCACCTCTGCTGCCTTTAGCATTTCTGTGGTTGCCAAACCAGGCTGGCTAAAGGCCACGCCAACTCGCGGACTGAAGTCTAACTGGGGCCAGAGCGTTTCAAGTTGAGCCTTTGCCCCATTTCGCAACCTTTCGAGTACCGCGTATACTTCGGCTGAAGAGCTGATTCCTTCCAGCAGCAACCAGAAGGCCCCTCCCTCCCAGGCCAGTTGATCCTCTGATCGGAGGTCAGCCTCGATGACCTTAGCCACCCCACGGACGGCTTTAGCCCAGGAGGCTTCACCCTCCAGCCGACGTATGCGCTCGAGCGAACGACACTGTAGACCTACCAGTGCACGGGGTGCGGGAGGCCGGCTAACCAGGGTCTCTTGTAAACTACGTGCGTTGGGTAGGCCGGTTTGAGCATCGTAGTAGCGGCTAAAGCGAAGCTCCTCCCGCATCTCCGTTCCATGAAGCAGCCAGGCCAGATGGTGTGCAAGGCCTTCCACGTGGCGCAGATCCAGTGCGTCAAAGGCATCTGCGCTGTGGAAGTTGTCCAGGTACAGATAGGCGCGAGGAATGCCGTCCACCACTACTGGCGTCGCCAGCATGGCCTGTATCTCCGCAGCGCGCCCTGCCCCTAAGAGCACTGAACGTCTTTTTGGATCAAGCCGGGCGTTGAACTGGGATATGTCGGCCTGGCCAAAAACCCTGGCCTGGATGTGGGCAGTGAGAGACAGGGGCTCTGTGGGATTCAAACATACCTGCTGAAGTGCTGAAAGGTCGTATCCATGAGCCGCAACGAAGTGAAAGCACCCATCAGGCCCCCTTAAAGTTGCACTTCCCGCCTGGGCCACAGGAACTACACCAAGCGCTACATCTAATGCTCTTTGTAATAATTCACTGGGCTGCAAGTTTTCCCTTAAGCCTATCGATAGCAGGCTAATCGAGGCTTCCCGAAACTGGTTCTGGCGATAAACGTCGCTAATATCAAAGCCCAAGCACTGAAGTCCAGTTGGTGTCCCATTTGAATCGCAGATAGCTAGAAACACCCATCGGCTTCGGTTCCATACCCGCTGTAGTGGTTTGCGAACCTCTACCCAAAAAGCTCGCCCTGGCAAGGAAATGGCATTCTTGGCGGCCTCTAAAATTCGGGGCCTGTCCTCAGCTGATACATATTCCAGAGCTGATTGACCAAGCGGGGGTTTGGAACTACCGATGTAATCGAGGTACGAACGATTAGCGTAGGTAAAAAAGCCATTCAGATCAGTATGAACCACCATAAAATCCGTGGAATCCCCAAGGAAATTGGTTCCTGCCATAAAGCTTGGAAAAGATGTAAGTGTCTGCTTGTCAGCTTTTGACATTTAGTTATTGGCTGAAAAGCCTCACCCCCTTAGGAATTCTAGACCGTTTGGTAGCAGGATTTAGGTCAAATTACCCCTACCTCGCGCATCGCTAAAAGTTTTGTTTTGTCCATCATTTCAACCATGTACCAGACCCACAGCCTGCTCCTTAGCGGCATACATCCATTCATCTGCAATATGCATCAAAGCCTCTTTTTCTGTACCATCTTCAGGGTAAGCCGCCAAACCGATGTTTGCGCTCAGACCAAGGCCCTGTAAGGATATGGCTTGGATGGCATTGACGTAGCGCTTTGCCACATGAATTGCCTGCTCTGCTGGGGTATGGGGAAGTAACGCTGCAAATTCGTCCCCTCCCAGCCGAAACAGGCCATCACTCTCACGGCTTTCTTGCTGTAGCGCATGCGCAACCCGAACCAGGGCTTCATCTCCAAATGCATGCCCCAGCCGGTCATTGATGGTTTTGAATCCTTGCAAGTCTAACAAGAGTAAGGTAAACGGCTGATGGTAGCGTTTCGAGCGGATCAGTTCCTCATCAAAGTAACTGTTGAATGCCCGGCGATTGGCCAGGCCAGTCAGAGAATCGGTCATGGCAGCCTCTTTAAGGCACTGCCGGGTATGTGCCTCATGAAGTAAGGTTGCTACGGGGGTGACAAAAAATCGAGCGGCCTCCAAGGAGTCCTTGCCAAACGCGTGCACACCATGGAAATTGTCTAAATTCAGCAAGGCCAAAACGTTCCCCTGGTATAGTATTGGAATCGCGAGGTTGGACTGAATACGCTCTGTGTATGCCCTCAAGGTTGGCTCAGAAGACGAGCTCTTGACACTTTCATTCCTAATGGAGGTCCACTCATTGGACAGGATTCGCGCTTCACCTTTTTGCCAACCCTCGAGGTCTCCCCCATACCAGACCAGGTGTTCCTCTTCTCGGAAGGTGATGCCACGCAGGCTTTCCAGGTCGTACCCTACGGTGGCCTCAAAATAGAAGCGTTCTCCCTTACGCACCAGCAAGCTGCCCGCCTCGGCTCCGGGAATCAACTCTACTGCTGCGTCCAGCACTTGCTGATAAAGGTTTTCTGAGTTGCTCAGGGCTGCCTGACCCGATAGCTCCAGTACCTTTTCCAAACGCTTTCGGGCTATCGCTCCCTCTAATGCCAGCCCCACAGAGCGACAGGCCAATGCCAGCAGTTCTTGTTCAGACTGCCGCCACCAGCGTGGCTCTGAATGAGCTAGACACAGCATAACTCGGGTTCGGGGGGTATCAGGTAAGGCAATAGGATGGATTACCAGGCTCCCAATCCGTCCTGCCATACTCCCAATACTGCTTGCCTCTTGTGTCAAATCGTTTATGAAGATGGGTCGCCCGGAACGGTGAACCTCCCAGAACAGGGGATTTTCGGTAAGGATTGACTCGAGGCCACCCACCATACTCTGGTTCGCAGTTGCATCGTAATGGCCGAGTGGGCGCAAGCTGCTTCCAAGCTGTTGGAGAATAACGCCTTGCTGCATTCCCAGTGCCGAAACCAACAAAACCATTGCCCGGTCTACCACCCCCTGTATTGAGTGGGCGGAGGCAAGAGAGGCAGAGAGTTGATTCAGGAGCTGAATTTCTGCTTGTTCGGCAATCCAGGAGAGCCGGTTACTGATGGTTCTAGCAAAGTGCTCAAAGCAGGCCTGCTCGCGAGGTTGAAAGGCTCTATAACGTCGCAGGTTGAGGATTGCAACCACTTCGTCTCGTTCACATAACGGAATTGCCAGGTTATTACAATAGGACTTTTGGCGATACGAAAATCGCCTACGCCCAATCTCTGTTTCCTTTGAGGTGGCACTCGAGCCCTGCCGATATGCTTCATATATTGCGGCCTGCTCAAAGGGGTCAGGCTTCCATTGGCCTGTAGCTTTATGTAACCGAAGGCCGCTTTGATCAGGTAACCAAACCGTAACGAGACCCTCCTGCTGCGCAAGTAACTCAGGGATAGTATTCAGTACCTGCTCACGGCTCGGCATTGCCGATAGCACACGTAACGCTGTTACCAGCAGAGCAAACTGGTCAGCAGTTTCCTTATTGATCCAGATGTAAACGATTTAACAGCAGTCTGGCACGGTTGGATAGATAAACTGTCGTACCCATGACAAGCGCAATCCAAACAGCAGTGTTCGAGGGAAAGGGATTTTGCCAGAACTCCATAAACACAATGGCTAGGGCAGAAAATATGCTATGCGCCAGCCCATAGCGAGTACCCAGAGTCGCCACCAATAGCATGAACCACGGAAGCCGATATATTTCGCTTAAGCCTATTGCTGGCACAAACACCGAAGCTAAGAGCGATATGACGAGCACTCCAAATTGGAATTTTTTCACCTCACTGTTTCGATGCGCCGGTCTGCACAAAACAGCCTTTCGACTGCTTCTGGAAGGGGTTTTCAGTCGTATAAACAGTCCCATTGGATATGCACCCCCATTAAGACTTAGAAGTTGAGCGTTTGAGACAGAAAAGATGGAGTGGTTTATTCAGGGAAACAAGCTCAAAACAAAACATCCAAACCCGAACACATGCGTTGATATAGAAGTTCCGAGCAAGAGTTTGTGCGCCCGAGCCACTTTCCGTCACAGCAAAATGATGTAAGCCCGTTGCTGGTTCGGGCAGCAAAAGCCAGGGCCCAGGCACAGCCAAACACTCACAAGCGCATATTTCGTTTGTATATGCAATCTGACTTGCAGAATTGGTGATAATGAACCGAAAGACACGCCACATACAAACCTCACGCAAAGTGTGTCAGGTACACATCAGGCATTGTCTCCAGGCGCCCCTGAGATGGATATTGGATAGTGTAATCTTCAAACTTTCTAGCCTGACGTTTTAGGGCTGGGGTTTGCACCAGATTAAACAGCTCCCTGGGAGGAATAACGCTGTTAGTGCTATATTCGTGGCTAAATATCCACAAACCACGCATGGCCGAGGAAACGGGCCAGCGTTGAGAGTCAGAATTAAAAATGCTGGTAATTCCCTGCCAGATCAATTCTAAATCGGTACTCTCTACTCCGTTTTGAGTTCCGATACGGGGATCATAATAGCCATGCATACGGTAAAGCCCGTAAGCTGCGTTACAACCCGAGCTTAGAGGGAAAATTGGATCAATTGAACGAGCCATCGAGAATCGCACTGAACATGGGATAACAACGCGACCTGCAGAGTCTGTGAAGCCAAACATGCGAATATTGAAATACTGAATCAGGGCTTTTGGTTTCCCTAGACTGTAAGACAGAGCTCGAGCAGACCGGCGTCGCAGAACTGGCAGGGCCATTTTTCGCTCGAGATGAAGGCTAAGAACCCTTTGGAAGTCGTCTTCTAAGACCAATCCATACCGAACATCCCTGGTAAGTTGGTGAGGACTGGACAAATTCGACAGACTGGCAGGGCTCGCATTTTTGATTTCAAACAAAAGCACAAACCTATGATGCAATGTGGGATCGTGAATCATGGATTCTCCTGGGGAAAGCAACCTGGGTTATTCGGATCCACTACCCTGGCCACACTAATCAGCCCAAAACCGGTCTCTATATCCCATTGGGCACTGTTTTTTGCCGCGCTGAGCAAGCATTTGCGCACCTGCTTCAGGAACGACCCTGGATCGCTGGATAGCGAAAAGCCCATCTGTTGTTGTTTTAGGAGGTAAAGGCCTACGGCAGTACTGACAAATGGTGCAGCTGCTGATGTACCATACGCCAGGGCATAATCACCTGTATTGGGCCCGTGGGCTACGGGCACACCTGTACCAGGGGCAACAAATTCCAGACCTGAACCATAGTTTGAGGCAAAACCACTCAACCACTTAGCACGCTTATTGTTGGAATCCACTGCACCTACCGCTATTACAAAGGGAGAAGAGGCGGGGTACCCTACTGAGGCTGAGTCCAGATTGCCGCTCGAGGCCACCACAATTAAACCTTGTCGAGTGACCTGCTCGAGCACCTGCTCAAGATATGGATCCTGAAATCCCGGTATAGAAATTGACAGAGACAGATTCACTACCTGTGCAGGGGTCGGGTTTGTATAGACACGCCCAGCAATCTGGGTAGCCCCCGCTGCATACTCCAGGGCCTGTGCTAGTTGCAAGGTTCCAGCTCGACGCTGCGCATCAAAGACCTTTATCGGCAATACACGCAATAAGTTATACGCTGCGCCAGCCAGCACAGAACCATCATTGGTAGTGGCAGCAATAATACTGGCCACCTGTGTTCCATGGCTTGCGCCTGTTCCACTAAATGGCTCAACAGCTCCTTGATTTGGGCGGGGATCTTCCAGATTGGAACCTACCACATCTAGCCAACTTTCCTGGGGGGTGAGGTTAGGAGCCAGATCGATCCGTTGTGTGTATATACCGCTATCAACGACAGCAATTACGGGTTTCAGGCAATCAACCCTGAGTTGTTTCCAGGCCAGCTCAAAATCCATCTGGCGAAATAAAGCTGCCTGCTCCAAGTCATAACTACGGTTATTGGGCGGAAGGGATAAGTCATCAGGCTGGTAAAGATACTCGGGCTGCACATACTGACCTATCCCGTTCTGATACAAACGCTGGGCTACAGCTGCCTCTTGCCCAGGTCGGGTGTAATACAGGCTCCAGCCCTTTCCCAAATCCCGTGCCCATTGGGCTCCCAGGCTTTGCGCAGTCGCCCTGTTGCTTTGCAGGCTCAATTCATTTTTGTGATATGCAATCAGACGGCCCTTTACATATGGCACATCGAAATTACCCAAGCCAACCTTTTTAACTTCTGGCCAAATAGCAGTTGATTGAGCCCGTAAACCGGTTTTGGACGAGCAATCCAACCGTCCGTTTACTCTAATAAAGGTGCTGAAACGCCTTATTCCCCGAGAACCTCTGGCTTCTAAAATCAATTGATAGTTGATGGGATTGGAATTTTGGCGACCTTCGATCCGGATGGTAGTATGCGATTGTTTCGTGAACAATGGCATACCCGGAATTGGAGGATCGCTTTGAAGGGAGTAATACTCAGCATCCTCAATGTTCCAGCTGAGGTTGACGTAACCCCCAATAGATGACAAGGTTTGAGGGTTTGCCTCGAACCTAGGCTGATTTGCAGTTGTGCTGCATGCTGTTAAGACCATTAATGCACACAGCGTCACCAATATGTAAGCCGGTTTTCTTTGCCCAAGACAGATCCAGTGTGTTGCAGAAACACGACTGCATTCGGCCGGTTGCACCACTGGCTCCCCGTTTCCCTTGGTGCCCAGATTGGGATTCACGGATCATTACCTCCGAACGTCACTATGCCCAAGGCATAGAGTTTGGGTATCAAATCCAGCGCGAGATACTTTTCTCGATCCGGACTGCACTTTAGGCTCAGACCGACCTTGATACCCCGCAGGCCAGCCTTCGTCGCCGCCGTGGGACGTTACAGAGCGTGCTAGCACCAAACTCGTGAAGGCCAATTGCTCTGCATCGCTATCCCGAGTGTCAATTTAAAAGCGTGAGCCATTGTGATTTGGTTTAGATGACATTCGACTCCAAGTCAACGGTTTCACCGTCGGAAATGCCCTTCTGAACTACATTATTCGACAGACTGCTATTCAAAGGCGATGGCGGGCCCATACGGTACATTCAGGCAAGAACCCCGTCCTAAAGGCGTTTTTTTCGAGCATAAGGGTTTGATGTGCAAATTCACGCTATTTGTTAGTCATATATGATATATTTACACCTTTAATTACAGCAAAATTGAACCTATTGCGAACAGGTCAACATTTACCTGCATTAGGTTCGTGTATTCTTAGTGGATTGGTTCGCCAAGCCTGGGGGTGAGGTGATTGTGAACCTAGAAAAAATGGTCATTTTTATTGTGGATGATGAACCCTCCAACGTTGCTCTATTGCAAAGAACTCTTGAGCGGGTGGGTTTTTCTCGACTGTATGCGACCACCGATCCATTTCGAGTCGAAGAATTTCTTAGTAAGTTGCAGCCTGATTTGATTCTTCTGGACTTACACATGCCAAAACGAGATGGCTTTGAGATATTAAAGTCCTTGCAGGACTGCCCAACCCATGGTGAATATCTACCCGTCCTTGTCCTCACAGCCGACTCTACACCAGAGGCTAAGCATCGTGCTCTAAACCTAGGGGCAAGAGACTTTCTCCATAAACCTTTGGATTTGCTGGAAGTTACCCTACGCGTGCGACGTCTACTTGAAACCAGACATTTGTACCTGCAACTAAAGGATGAAAATTTGCGCCTTGAAACGGCTGTACAAGCCCGAACTAAAGAATTGCATGAGGCACATTTGGACGTATTGAAACGGCTGGCTCTCGCTGCTGAATTCAGAGATGACGATACCGGTGAGCATATTGTTAGGGTTGCGCTGAATGCCCGCAAAATCGCCGAAGCGCTGGGTATGGAAGCCCCCAATGTAGAGATATTGCACCAGGCAGCTCCCTTGCATGATGTTGGGAAAATTGCGATTCCCGATGCCATCCTACGCAAAACCACAAATCTCACCTCTGAGGAATTTGAGGTGATTAAAAGCCACACAGTTGTAGGGGCATCACTTCTGGAGGGCGGCAAGTCGGTTTACTTGCAAATGGCCAAACGTATTGCTCGCTCCCATCACGAACACTTTGACGGCAATGGCTATCCAGATGGTCTCAGAGGCGAGGCCATACCAATCGAGGCCCGTATTGTGGCGGTAGCAGATGTTTTTGATGCTCTCGTGAGCAGGCGACCCTACAAACAAGCCTGGCCTGTGCCAAAAGCTGTAGCAGAAATAGAGCGTCTAGCCGGAACCCAGTTCGATCCCGCTGTTGTCAAGGCTTTTCTTAGTATCGCCCGCAAAGGCGAGCTCCTAGTACCCAGTCTAATCAAACAGAATAATGCTTGAGGCGGTTTATGCATAATCACTCCCCACTAAGCTTAAGCACACGAAAGCCGCGTGCTGCTCCTAGCAGGAGGTCTTGCCCAGAGGTCTTGTTCTGGGTGTCTTATAAAGTCGCCTTCCCAAGTTTACCTGGTCAAGTAGTTCACAGTATTAACGCCTAAAAGGCATTCCGTAAACCAGAGGAGAACAGTTGTATGTTTTTTGAAGATAACCCTACCCCGATGTGGATTTATGACCCCGAGACCTTAGCTTTCTTGGCAGTAAATAATGCAGCTATTGCCAAATACGGTTACTCGAGGGAAGAGTTCCTTGGCCTAACTATCAAAGATATTTTCTTGGATGAGGACATAAATAAACTCCTGGAAAGCGTGGTGGAGGGATTTAAAAAATCAGAAATATGGCGTCATCGTAAAAAAGATGGAGGCCTAATTGAAGTCGAGATCGCGAGCCACTCGATATTTTACGATGGAAGAAAAGCACAGCTAGCCTTGGCCACCGATGTTACTGAAAACAAACGGATCGAGAGGAGGCTGCACGCTAGCGAGGAAGAATTTCAACTGTTTGCAAACAATATTGACGATGTGATCTGGATCAGCGATGCGGAGACAGGTCGATTGATTTATCTAAATCCCGCCTTTGAGCGCATATGGGGCTGGCCCACATCTCTAGTCTTGGATGGGAAACTGGACTTTTTTCAAACTGTTCATGTAGAGGATCGCGAACGAATCAAGAGCGCTTTTGCTATTCCACTCGACCAGCGAAAGGGTTCTAATGAGTATCGAATTGTACGTCCAGATGGCAGCATCCGTTGGATCCGAGATAAAGCTTTCTGGATGGCCAGTGCGGAAGGAAAACATCTGCGCATTGCCGGCATTGCCGAAGATATCACCGAACCAAAAACTGCTGAATTAACTCTTCACTTGCTCGGAACCGCACTGGAATCTACGGCAAACGCAGTCGTAATTACTGATTCAAAAGGCAACATTCAATGGGTCAACACTGCATTTACCCGATTGGCTGGCTACACTGCAGATGAAGCAATCGGCAAAAATACTCGCATTTTTAAGTCCGGATTTCATCCCGCGGAGTTTTATAGGGATCTTTGGAACACGATTTTAGCTGGGAAAGAGTGGCGTGGAGAGTTAAGAAACAAGCGCAAGGACGGGAGCCTGTATTACGAAGAGCTGAGCATAACGCCGTTACTTGATTCCCAAGGGAACATTACAAACTTTATCGCCATAAAGCAGGATATCACTCAAAGAAAATTGGATGAGGAGCGTTTGCGCCAAAGCCAGGCTGAACTTGCGGCAGCCCAAAGATTAGCAAATATTGGGAACTGGCGCTATTACTTTGATACGGGTGAGGTGCAGTGGTCTGAAGAGCTATACCGCATTTTTGGTCGCACCAAAGAAGAGTTTGGTAATGACTACCGATCTTTTATCGAATGTGTACATCCTGATGACCGTTCTCGCATAGAGCAAGCCGATCGCGAAATGATGACCAATGCTCGTGCCGTTGATCTGGAATATCGGATTGTATTGCCCAATGGTCAGACTAAGTTTATTCGAGAATTTGCTTATCCCTTCAGCGACAACTACGGACGGGTGCAGGGATTATTTGGAATCTCACAGGACGTTACAGATTACAAGAGGATTGAGACTGAATTGCTTCGTACAAAAACCAGCTTGGAAGATGCTCAGGCTATCGCCAGGCTGGGGAGTTGGGAGCTCGATTTACAGTCACAAACCAGCTATTGGTCAAAAGAGATGTATGTTCTATATGACCGCGATTTTTCACATGGAGCCCCCTCGATTGAGGAATATATTGAACTGGTCGACCCTGCAGACCGGGTCAAAGTCCTTGATTTGCACCGGCAGGCAATCGAATCCGGCGAAGCGGTGGGTTTTGAGGTGCGCATAAACCGAAAAGATGCTTCGGACTACATTTTTTACGTCCGGCTTCATCCAGTCAAAGATCTGAAGGGTACGGTAGTCCGCCTAATAGCGACTCATCTGGACATCACTGAGCGTAAACGAAAGGAAATTGCGCTACAGACCAGCGAAGCCCTGTTACGCGAGGCTCAACGCGCCGCCAAGCTTGGAACCTGGCAATGGAACCTGAGAACCAACCAAATAACCCTATCCGATGAGCTTTACGAAATATTCGGAGTCGATCAATCTGAGCAGTTTAGTTTTGAGAATATCTGGGACTTAATTCATCCCGATGACCGATTACGAGTTCGGCAGATTGCCACTCAAACAGCTTTTGAATCCCAGTCCCTTCAAATAGACTTTCGTGCCTTTGCTCCCGGTGGTTTGGAAAAGTATCTGGTGATCCATAGTCACTCGATTACAGATGATGAAAATAAGGTGATCCGTCGATTCGGTACGGTGCAAGATATAACGGATCGGGTCCTGGCTGAAAAAGCTCGCCAGGAGAAAGAGCGCGCCGAGATAGCAAATCAGGCAAAGAATGAGTTCCTCTCTCGTATGAGCCATGAATTGCGTACTCCGCTAAACGCCATTCTAGGGTTTGCGCAATTGTTGGAACTAGATCTAACAAATGCAAGTCAGAGGGAGAATGTTCAATATATCCTTTCAGCTGGAAAACGGTAGTCATTTGAGATTATCACCGGTGGCTGGATGGAAAGACCTGATGGCGAAGGATGTCAGAGATAGACCAAATGCGGTCAGTGAGATGGGCAGCCATGGCCGGGGAACGGGGTTGGTAGCGTTTA
>NZ_JAGDFV010000047.1 GCF_017497985.1 Meiothermus sp. CFH 77666 | reverse complement strand
TAGACACACCCCAGGGGGTGGGTCCACATCGGGGATTAGCTAAGATTTCTCCTAGTTGTCCCCGACTTTGGGGCAGGTCACCTACGTGTTACTCACCCGTCCGCCACTAACTGCCGAAACAGTCCGTGCGACTTGCATGTCTTAGGCATACCGCCAGCGTTCACCCTGAGCCAGGATCAAACTCTCCAAAAGTGCCCTTGAGGGCTTTGAGTTTGAGCTGTTATGCTCAAAAGTTTTGACGTGGTAAAAACCACGTTGTGGTCGTATTTATTTCCTAACCTGCGCTTTCAAGATTCTCGCCTCACCGTTTGGCGACGCAAAGAAGAGAGTATCAAATGCTTGAGGCTATGTCAATAGGAAGGAACTACCGACCCATGCCAGGAGCTGGGCTGAGCCTCGAGCCTGGCGGCGCATCGTACGGGTCACTACCGGGAGTTGTTCTGGGTAGTATAGGAGCATGGACTTGCTGGTGGTGGTTCCCCATCCCGATGATGAAGTGTTTGGTGCGGGGGGGACGCTCATTCAATATGCCGACTGGGGTCTGGAAACGGGCCTGATCACCCTGACCAAAGGGGAAGCTGGGCGCACCCTGGGCCTGTGTACGCCCGAAGAACTAGGGGCTTTTCGGGCAGAGGAGTTGAAACGTGCGGTGGACATCCTCAAGGTGGGGCATTTTGAGCTTTACGATTTCCCCAATGGGCGGCCCAATGGTTCGGTGGAAGGGGAGGCTCGAGGGCATGGCTTTGCTACTCCCAATGGGGTGGCCGACCATCCTGAAATTGTGGACTTGCTGCTATGGCGCTTGGAAGTATTGCGGCCCAGGGCCATCATTACCTTTGCCCCCAATGGTTCCAACCGCCACCCCGACCACGTGGCCACCCACCAGTTTGTAACCAAAGCGGTTCAAAAGTCGGGGCGGCGAATCAAGCTCTTCTACTATGCGCCGCCCCATCCCCAGCCGGAGTATGTGGATGGTTGGCTGCCGCCCAACCACGTGCGGCATTTGCCGATGGAGGTTTTGCTGCAAAAGCTGCGGGCCATGGCCCAGCACCGCACCCAGGCGCTCTCGGTGCTCAACTTTATGGATCGTTTTTCGTATCGGCTGGCCACCGAGACCTTTCACCTGGCGGGCTATGAGGGGCCTGTGCAGCACGAACTGCTCTGGTATGCCAGGCGGTAGATAGTCCGCCCCAAGCCTTCAGGTAAAAAAGGGGTCGGAGCGGGTAAAATGCCTCGAGTTTTAGGGGCTTGCTGTGAACGAATGGCTGCTCTCGACGGAGTTCTCTGCATACGCTTGACGCATAGTGCATAGCATGATATTTTGAATATATCAGCGGCAAAAAGCCGCCTTTTTTATTTCTCAAACTCAAGCGGTTCATCCTTTCAACAGCAGACCCTCATGAGGCGGCCCTACCTTTGGGTATGCGCACTTGTTTTGCCCTGCTGGTGTTGTGGGGAACAGCCATGGCCCAGAGCCTGGGTCTGCAGGTTGCTTTGGGCTTTACCCGCAATGCGCCCACCGATTTGCGGGTGGAGCAGCAGGGGTTTCCCTCTACCACGGTGGAGGAGGCACGGTTTGAGGGGCGCGACCTGGAGGGGTTTCCTTACTACACAGTACGGTTGTGGTATGGCGAGCGGGTGGGCCTGCGCTTTGAGCTCGAGCTCATCCACCAGAAGCTCTACTTTGCCGGAGCCGAGCGTAACGGGGCCATTTTTGAGCAGTTCAACGTGACCGATGGCTTCAACTACGTGCTCTTTAACCTGGCTTACGCACTGGAAGCGGGGCCGCTGCGGGTGGTACCCAGGGTGGGTGTGGGGGCCCTGGTGGTTCACCCTGAGACCGTGGTGCGCGGCCAGGGCTGGGGGGTGGATGGCGACCCCCGCTGGTATCACCTGGGGGGCCTGGGTGGGCAGTGGGCGGTGGGCCTGGAAGCCCCTGGAATGGTGGCACCGGGCCTCGAGGGCAAGCTCACCCTTGGTTACAGCCGCCTCCACATTGCAAGGGGTTACGCCGAGGGCTGGTTTCGCAGCCTGCACGGCACGTTTGGGCTGGGATGGCCCTGAGCACCGACTATCGTGATCTTCACAGACGGGGCCGCCCACGAAAACGAGAAGGAACAAGCAGACGTGCCTCACCCCGGTGAGGCACGCTTGTCTACGTTGCGTCGGGGCTTAGACCCTTGTTACACACCCAGGTGTGAGCCGGGCCCGGCCTGCGGTGCTTGGGTTTCGAGTTTCCAGGCGGCTACTATTCTGTCCAGGACAAGACCTTGCCGGATGGCTCAAAATGTGTGAAGAGCGCTCTAAACTGCCTACCTGAGCACGGCCCGTAGTTCGTGCAGGTCGGCCACGATGTAATCGGGCTGGGGCGGGGCCTGGGGGCGAACGCGGCCCACAAAACCGTGTTCCTCGAGTTCACGCTGCACCCTGGCTTCGATTACGGCGTCGAGATCCGGGCGGCGGGTGCGCTCATGTACGGGCGTTGCTCGCCAGTCCTGGGGCATGGTGCGCCAGATCCACACCGCTACCAGGCCCGCTCCGTTGGCGCCCCAGATGTCCTGGCTGAGCAGGTCGCCGATGTGCACAATGGTGTCTACTGGTTCGCTTCGCACCGGGTTCCAGAAAGCCGGGTCGGGCTTTAGGGCTTGCGAAATATCCGGGGCCAGCATCCGGTCGTAGGGGATCGCCAGCTTGTCTACCAGAACTTGCTGATACCTGGCCAGGCCATTGGTCGCTACCGCAATGCGGTAGCCCTGGCTGCGGAACGCCGCCAGCCCGGTTAGCACATCGGGGTAGAGCATCTCGTTCTCAAACCTGGCCTCCGCCAGCACCTCAAAGAGGTTGGGAAAGATGGGCGGTAGTCCCAGTTTTTCCTGTACGGCGCGGTGAATGTCGCCCCAGTCGTAGACCCGCGTGGGGTCGCCCTGGGCAAGCCGATTCAGGTACTCCTCGCGCAGGGCCGCTCGGATGGTCGGCTGTGCCAACAAGGGTTCCATGTGGGGCCGCATCAGGTGGCGGAAGGGCCAGTGGGCCAGGGTGCCGTCGAGGTCGAAGGTCAGCCAGCGCATCAGCCCTAGCGTATCGGGTTTGCGGTTCAGCGTACAGGATAGCGCAAAGGGTGGCTTGCATTCTGGGGCACCATGCCGCAGACTAAGGGCCAGATGGTACGAACTGCACAAGTCAAGGGTTGGTGGTGGCCTGGGTAGCCCTGGGACGGTAGCGGTCAGTACCCCTGGGGCTTTTCTCTCAGGGGATTTTTTATTGCACTGTAAGGAGAAGCCATGCAAATCTCGGCAAAAACCACGCCTACGATTCCGGTCAAGAAAACCCTGCTAGCCGACCTCGAGACCCCCGTCACGGCCTACCTGAAGCTTTCCGAAAAAAGCAGCCCCAGCTTTTTGCTGGAGTCGGTGGAGGGGGGCAAGGCCTGGGCCAGGTGGAGCTTTGTGGGGGTGGGGGCTCGCAATGTGTGGCGGCTCAAGCAGGGGGTGTTTACCCTGAATGGAGAGGTGCTGCCCACCACCGACCCACTCCGCACCCTCTACCAGGCCATCCACCGGCCCATAGCGCCCGATCCCGATCTGCCCCTCTTTTGGGGGGGTGCGGTGGGGTATGCGGCCTACGACCTGATTCGTTACTACGAGAAGCTCCCCAGCCAGAAGCCTGATCTGCTCGAGGTTCCCGACCTATTGTTTGTCGAGCCCGAGGTGGTGGTGGTCTTCGACCAGTTCAAGCAGCAGATGCACATTGTGGCCCCAGCCCCGGAGGGTGAACGGGCCGAGGCCCTGGAGCGCATCGCCTGGGCCGAGCGGAAACTTGGCGGCCCGCTACCCGGTGTGCCGGGTGAGCGAGCCGGGCGGCGCATGGACTTCAGCCAGAACGTCTCTCAGGCCGAGTACGAGGGCATGGTGGAGCGGGCGCTGGAGTATATCCGGGCGGGCGATATTTTTCAGGTTGTGCCCAGTCTGCGCCTATCGGCTCCCCTCAACGTACATCCTTTTGCCGTCTACCGCGCCCTGCGCTCGGTGAACCCCAGCCCCTACATGGGTTTTTTGGAGCTGGGCGAGGTGACGCTGGTCTCGAGCAGCCCCGAGAGCCTGCTGCGCTCGGATGGACGCAAGGTGACCACCCGGCCCATTGCCGGGACACGCCGACGGGGCAAAGACGCCGCCGAAGACCAGGCCCTGGCCGAAGAACTGCTCGCGGACGAGAAGGAGCGGGCCGAGCATGTGATGCTGGTAGACCTCTCGCGCAACGACCTCGGAAGGGTCTGCCGCTTCGGCAGCGTGCGGCCCACCCAGCTCATGACGGTGGAGAACTACTCGCACGTAATGCACATTGTCTCTACCGTAGAGGGCGAACTGCGCGAGGACAAAACCCCCCTCGACGCGCTGGCCTCGGTCTTGCCGATGGGCACTGTTTCGGGAGCCCCCAAGATTCGGGCTATGGAGATTATCGAGGAGCTCGAGCCCTCCCGCCGGGGGGCCTACGGGGGCGCCTTCGGCTACGTAGCCTATGACGGCCACATGGACGTGGCCCTGACCCTGCGAACCATTGTGATTGCGAAGGAACAGCTGCACATCCAGGCCGGGGCTGGGGTGGTCTACGACTCCAACCCCACGGCGGAGTACCAGGAGTGCTTGAACAAGGCCCAGGCCATGCTCAAGGCGGTGCGGTTGGCGGAGGAGGGGCTTTAGTGGGCATGTGGCTTGTGGCCCGTGGCAAGTGGTAGGTGGAAGTCGGTTGGGAAGGAGGTATGCTATGGGGCCATCCAGCGTACGAAACCTGGAAATATGGAAAGAAGGCATACAGCTCGTAAAGGAGATTTACTGCATCACTCGAACTTGGCCCAAAGAAGAAGTCTACGGCCTCACAGCCCAGGTTCGGCGTGCAGCCATATCTATACCTGCAAACATCTCCGAGGGGGTAGGCCGTGCCTCTCCGGGCGACACAGTGCGGTTTGTTCAGATGGCCTTAGGTTCAGCATACGAGCTCGATACCCTGCTCGAGATTGCCCGAGAGCTGGGGTTCAGTACAGCCGATGAATTAGCGCCTCTGCAAACCAAAATAGTGCAGCAATGCCGTCAGGTATCCAGCTTTATTTGATACCAGGAGAACCCCCCTAATCTGAAAAAACCCAAACCTCGAGGTAGAGCATGAAGCCACAAGCAACAGGCCACGGGCCACAAGCCCGCATTCTGATCATTGACAACTACGACTCCTTCACCTACAACCTGGTGCAGTACCTGGGTGAGCTGGGAGCAGACTTGACGGTCTGGCGCAACGACTACTTCGAGCTGAAGGATGTGGAGGACTTCGACCCGGACGGCATCGTGGTCTCGCCCGGCCCCTGCACGCCCAAGGAGGCGGGTCTGTCGGTACCACTGATACAGCGGTACGCGCCCAAATATCCCATCCTGGGCGTATGTTTGGGCCACCAGAGCATTGGCGAGGCCTTCGGGGCCCGTGTGGTGCGGCATAAGGTGATTGTGCACGGCAAGACCAGCCGCATCGAGCACGACGGGAGCGGGGTGTTTGCCGGGCTTGCTGGGCCGTTCACGGCCACCCGCTACCACTCCCTGGTGGTGGAGGATTTGCCGGAGGCGCTCGAGGTCAACGCCTGGCTCGACGAAGCGGGAGGCCGCACCGTGATGGGCCTGCGCCACCGCCACTACCCCACCCACGGGGTGCAGTTCCACCCCGAGTCGGTCTTGACCGAGGGCGGGCAGCGGATGCTGGCAAATTTTCTTAAGCTGTGTGAGTAAACTCGAGTCGTGTGGCGCGTCAACTGAGAACAGCGCTTCCCTGGCTCTTATCATCTGTATGAACACCGTCGTTGCAACCCCTCACCTGGCGACACCGGATTGCCGTCAGAACTGTTTTATTCGGCAAAATGAGTACCAAACTAGCCGGCGGTGTCGCCACCCTCTCCCGCAGGGGGAGAGGGAAAGGGGAAAAATGATATAAGCCTGAGTGCTTTCTCCACACGCCACAAGCCACCCACTACCTGCTTTATGATTTCGGTAATTGTGCCCACCCACAACCGCCGCGAGCTGCTGGAAAAAAAGCTGCGCGGCCTGGAAGCCCAGCAGGGCGAGTTTGAGGTGATCGTGGTGGCCGATGGCTGCACCGACGACACCCTGGCCTTTTTGCGGGATTATCGCCCTCCCTACAGCTTGCAGGTGCTACAGACCGGCGATGGCTATGGGCAGGGTAGCGGGGCTGCGAATGCCCGTAACCAGGGAGCCAGGGCAGCCAAGGGCGATATTTTGCTCTTCTCCGACGACGACGTGATGCCCCAGGCGGGCTGGATTGAGGCCCACCAGAAGGCCCATACCGAGCCCCGCACGGTTGCGGTGGGGCGGCTGATACTGCCCCCCGAACTGCGCGGCAGCGGGGCTGCCGAGCTGATGGGGCCTAGGGTTTTCTGGTGGCACGTGACCGGCAACAACACCTCCATGCCCAGGGCGCTGTTTGAGGAGGTGGGCGGTTACGACCTGGCCTTCAGCGCCTATGGCGGCGAGGACTCCGACCTGGGCTACCGGCTGATGCGAGCAGGGGTGCGGCTGGTTTTTGTGCGGGAGGCGGTAGCGCTGCACGAAGCCCCGGAGCACCGCACCCGGGCCGTCCAGAAAGCGAGGCAGGCGGGCGCGGCCCATGTGCAGGTCTGGCAGAAGCACAATGACCCCCGGATCGCCTGGGCCCTGGGGGTACACCCCACCCTGCTGGCCGTGAAGATGGCCTTGCTGCCCAGCCTGAAGGGGCTGCTGGGAAAGCGGGGCGATTATGAGCTGGCCTTTGCCTGGGGGGCCTGGGAAGCCCTCGAGGCCAGCAAGAATCCTCGAGCCTGATGGATTTCAGCATCGTCATCCCCACCCACAACCGGGCCGAACTGGTCGCCCGGACGGTGGCGGCTTTTCTGGCGCAGGAGGGGGCCAGTTTTGAGGTCATCGTGGTGGACGATGGCTCCAGCGACGACACCGCTTCACGCTTGCAGTCCTTCGCAGATGGGCGGCTGCGGTTGGTGCAGCAGGCCAACCGGGGCCTGGCTGCCGCCCGCAACGCGGGTTTTGCCCAGGCCCAGGGCCGGTACGTGCTGTTCAACGACGACGACATCATCCCGGAGCCGGGGTTTTTGCAGGCGCACCTCGAGCTGCACCGCCGGTATGGCCCGGTAGCTGCCGTGAGCCGAACCCAGATTCCGGATACGCTGGGCCAGGACCCCTTTACGTGCTTCTGGCGGGCGCGGGCCGAGAGTGGGGTTCGGGGCAGGGCCGATGGGGCCCTGCTGGGGCGCGGCGGGTACTGGTTTGCCAGCCTCTCGCTGGAGCGGGCCCGGCTGCCGGCGAACCCCTTTGCCCCGTTTGCCGGGTATGGCTGGGAAGAGCACGAGCTGGGCCTGCGGCTGTGGGTGCAGGGCATCCGTCCCCGTCTGGCCGCCAAGGCCCGGGCGACCCACGAAGACCGGGTGAACCTCGAGGGGATGCTGCACAAGTTTCGTAGCATGGGGCGCGTGGCCTGGCAGTTTTACCGGATGCACCCCAGCCCGCAGGTGGCCCTCTGGACCGGGGCGAACCCGCTTTCGCTGGCGCTCAAACGCTGGGCCTACCCCTGGCGGGTAGCGGAGCGGATGCTCCAGAACCGGGGCTGGGAACAGGGGGCGCGGGCGGGCTCGGCTTACCGCTTCTTGCTCGAGGCCGCCTATACCCAGGGGCTTCTGGAGGGTAGGGGTGGCTGAGCCTCTGGTCTACATTCTGATTCTCAACTATCGGGCCTGGCGCGATACGGTGGCCTGCCTGGGGGCTTTAGAGCACCTCGAGTACCCCAACTACCGCGTGCTGGTGCTGGACAACGCATCCGACAACGACTCGGTCGCCCAGATCCGGACGGCCTTTCCAGGGGTTGAGGTGCTGGAATTAGAGCGCAACCTGGGGTTTGCGGGGGGCAACAACGTGGGGATTCGGCGGGCCCTGGCCGAAGGGGCCGCGTATGTCTGGTTGCTCAACCCGGATACCCTGCCCGACACCCAGGCACTGGCTGCCATGGTTGAACAGGCCCAGCAAGACACGCAGATCGGGGCGGTGGGCTCGGTGCTCTACGAGATGGACAGGCCCGAACAGGTGCAGGCCTGGGGTGGGGGTGAGGTGGTGTGGCCCTGGGGCCTGATTCGCTTGCTGAACCAAGAGTGTCAGGCCGCACGGCTGAACTACATCAGCGGGGCCAGCCTGCTGCTGCGGCGGGCGGCCCTCGAGCAGGTGGGGTTGCTGGACGAGGGCTTTTTCATGTACGGCGAGGATGCCGACCTGGGTTTGCGGCTTTTGAAGAGCGGGTTCAAGCTGGCGGTAGCTGCTGAGTCGCGGGTCTGGCACCGGGGCGGGACTTCCTGGCAGGGCTCTAGCCTGGACGCCGACGAGCAGTTTGCCGCCTACAACACCCGGCTTTTGCGTAAACACGCCCCCTGGCCCTGGCTGGCGGTGCTGGGGTATGGCAGTTTCTGGCTGGCCGAGTATGCCCTGCGCCGCCGCTGGGACAAGATAGGAGCCCTCTGGCGCGGCATCGGACGGGGCTGGCAACTGCCCATAGCACCGGGCGCCGATGGTTTGTCAGACCGAGCAACACCCTCTTAATACAGGCTTCGCAAAGTCAGGCGCTATGCCAAGCGGTTTCTTTGCGAAGCCCAGTTTACTTCCTTAGGTCGGGCTAGACAGCCGAACTCGGTATAACATGGGAGGCACTGTGGACGAACTCAGAAAAGCCCTACTGGCCGAACCTTTATCGCAAGCCGAGGCTCATGCCCTGATGAACCGCATCATGGCGGGTGAACTGACCCCGGTGCAGACCGCAGGCGTGCTGATGGCCCTGCGCACGCGGGGCGAAACCACCGAGGAAATTGCCGGATTTGCCGCCGGTATGCGCGAGGCGGCGGTGCGCGTAGAAACCCGGCGCAAGCCGCTCATGGACATCGTGGGCACCGGGGGGGTTGCACCCGATGCCTTCAACATCTCCACCACCACCTGCTTTGTGGTGGCCGCCGGAGGCGTGGCCATTGCCAAGCACGGCAACCGGGCGGCCTCGTCCAAGTCGGGCTCTTTTGACCTGCTCGAGGCGCTCGGCATCAAAATTGACATCCCCATCGCCAGGGTGACCGAGGCCATCGAAACCCTGGGGCTGGGGTTCCTGTTCGCCCGCAGCCATCACCCGGCCATGCGCTATGTGGCCCCGGTACGGGCCGAGCTGGGGGTGCGTACCGTGTTTAATCTGCTGGGGCCGCTGACCAACCCCGCTTTCGCCACCCTGAACCTGGTAGGGGTGAGCAGCCCGGCTTTGCTGGAGCCTTTTGCCCAGGTGCTGCACAGCCTGGGCTCCGAGCGGGCCCTGGTGGTGCACGGCGAGGGCGTGGACGAGCTGGTGCTGGGCCAGAACCAGGTGGCCGAGCTTTCCAACGGACAGATCCGGCGCTACACCCTGCGCCCGGAGGAAGTGGGGCTTCCCTCTGCGCCCTACGAAACGATTAAGGGCGGAACGCCGCAGGAAAATGCAGAGACCGCCCGGGCCATCTTGAGCGGGCAGGACAGAAGCCCCAAACGCCATGCCGTTGCCCTCAATGCGGGGGCCGCTTTTTACCTGGCGGGCAAGGCTCCCAACATTGCCGAGGGGGTGGTGCTGGCCAACGAGCTGCTGGACAGCGGGGCGGGCCTCGAGGTGCTCGAGCGCCTGATCCAACTCTCCCAGGCATGAGCCGCATTGTGCTGATCTCCAACGGGCACGGCGAGGACATCATCGGGGCGGCGCTGGCCCAGGAACTCCGGGCCCTGGGCTATACCCTACAGGCGGTACCCCTGGTGGGCCGGGGTGGGGTTTACGAAGAGGCGGGCTTTGTGGTGCTGGGGCCCCGCCAGGAAATGCCCTCGGGCGGCTTCGCGCTGCAAAGCCTGGCGGCCATCTGGGCCGACCTGAAAGCGGGCTGGGTCTCGATGAGCCTGGCGCACTACCGCGCCGTGAAGGAGGCCGCGCAGGAAGCGGTGGCGACGCTGGTGGTGGGGGATGTTTACGCCCTGCTGGTGGGCTATTTTATGGGGCGGCCCCCGCTTTTTCTGATGCAGTGCCGCTCCTCGCTGCGGGCCTGGCAGCCGCAGGGCTGGAGCCGGCCCTACAGCGCCCTCGAGCGCTTCCTGATGCGCCGGGCGGTGGGGGTGTATCCGCGCGAGCCAGAGGGCGAGCACTGGCTCAGGGCCCACGGGGTGCCCCACGCCTGCTACCTGGGCAACCCCATGCTCGATGCCCTGGAGGGGGTTCCGCTGGAGCTAAAGCCCCCCTACCTGCTGCTTTTGCCGGGGTCGCGCCGCGATGCCTACGAAAGCCTGCCCAAAATGCTCGAGGCGTGTCGTTTGTTATCCGATACGGGCCTTACCCCTGTGGTGGCCTGGGCGGGGCTGTCTCTGGAAGGGTGGAGTGGGGCAGAGGGCTGGAAGCTGGAGCCAACCGGAAGGCAAGAAGGGATCACCCATACGCTAAACCATCCCGACGGAACGCGGGTATATCTTAGCCAGGGAGCCTTCAGGGACTGCATTCTTGGGGCAAAGGTGGCTATTTCCACCAGTGGGACAGCCGCCGAGCAGGCCGCGGGGTATGGGGTTCCTCTGGTAAGCTTTCCCACCTCGGGGCCGCAGTACACCCCGGCCTTTGCCGCCCAGCAAAAGCGCTTGCTGCGCGAAGCCCTGCTGCTGGTGGAGCCGCATCCCGAGGCCATAGCCCAGGGCGTCCGGCAGTTTTGGGGCTCACCAGAGCTGCTCGAGCAAGCCAGAGCCGCCGGACGGGCCGCGATGGGCGTGCCGGGGGCGGCCCGGCGAATTGCCCTGGAGATTCACCGGCAGTTGCAGGCTACGGACCAGGGCTCCGGGCAATGCCCGTCTCGATGAAGCGCCACCACAAGAGCACGCATACCAGGCTGGCCCAGAAAAAATAAGGCCCCACCTGCTCGGGCGCTTTTTCCAGGCTTTTGCGAAACCAGCCTCCGGGCTCCAGGCCGCTCACAAACCACAAAATGCTGGCCGCCAGGAGGCCGTAAATGGCGTGCAGCCAGGTCACCCCGCCCATAAAGAGCGTTCGCACCAGCAGTTCCATCACTATGGCCCCCACCGCAAACCCTGCCGTGAACTTGAAAAAGCGCAACTGAGCGGAGGTGGGTTCCCGCACCAGCAGGGGCAGGTTATAAAGCAACGAAGCCCCAATCAGGAGCAGCGCAACCAGGTTGAGCAGGCCGCGCAGCCCGATGAGGTAGACCGGAAGAGGAATGTCCATAACAGGCTTAGCGCAGCAGGGGCGGCTTGCGAACCTTTAGGTGCTCCGAAACCGCCTGAGCCAGGCCAATCAGCCAAGGGTCTTGCAAAGGCTTCCCTACCAACGAGGCCCCGATGGGTTCGCCGCTCTGGCGGTAGCCGGCCGGGAAGTTCACCACCGGGAAGCCCGAGGTGGAGGTGAGCACGCTCAGGCTGTTGCCCACCACCAGCAGCACCTCTACCTGGTGCTCCTGCATCAAGTCCAGCAGGCGTTCGCGGCCTTGCTGGCGGTTTTTGTCAACCAGGGCCTGGTACTCGGCCCCGCTGAGCGGATGGGCAAGCGAGGTCTCGAGCAAATCCTGCCCATAGAGCATGGCCTCGGGGTGCTGGCGGTTGTACTCGAGGACGTCTTGCAGACCCCGGATGGCCGCCCCGGTGGTTTGCAGATACGAAGCCAGGTCTTGCCGCATACCGGCGTGCAGCACCGGCATCATCTCGATGGCGCTTTCCGGAAAGGGCACCTCTACCACTTCTGCGCCCAGAGCGCCGAGTGCTCTGGCTACCTGGGCCAGGGCTTCCGCGTCGCCCTTGCGCTGGATGTGCTGCACCCAGCCCACCCGTAGCGGCAGGGCGGGGCTCTTGGCCACGGGCGGAAAGCTGAAACCCTCGGCTAGCTGGGTGGCGGCGTCGGTAGGGTCGTGGCCTGTTATGACCGACATCAGCACGGCCAGGTCGGGGGCGTTTTTGCTCATGGGCCCGGCGGTGTCCTGGGCGGCAGTAATGGGGAGGATGCGGTCGCGGCTTACCAGGCCCAGGGTGGGTTTGAGGGTGAACACACTGTTCTGGGCGGCGGGGTAGATGAGCGAGCCGGAGGTCTCGGAGCCGATACCGGCCACGGCCAGGTTGGCCGCCACTGCTACGGCGGTGCCGCTGCTGCTGCCCCCCACATCAAAGGGGCCGTAGGGGTTGCGGGTATGGCCGCCCAGCGTGCTGTAGCCGTTGACCGACTGGCTGGTCATGAAGTTGGCCCACTCCGAAAGGTTGTTCTTGCCCAGAATCACCGCGCCGGCGGCCCGCAGCTTTTGCACAATGAAGGCATCCCGATCGGCAATGTGCTCGGCCAGCACGGCCGCACCTGCGGTGGTGTGCAGGGGGCCCGCCGTGGAGATGTTGTCCTTGAGGCTGAGGGGAATGCCGTGGAGCACCCCGCGCACCTTCCCCTGCTGGCGCTCTGTGTCGCGGGCGCGGGCTTCCTCGAGTGCCGCCGGATTCAGCTCCAGATAAGCCCGCAACCGATCGTTGTAGCGCCGGATGCGCCACAGGTAAAACAGCGTGAGCTGCTCGGAGGTGAGGCATCCGGCCTGCATCTCGGCCTGGAGCTCAGGGATGGTGGCCTTCTGGGTGAGGGTTTGCAGGCGCTCGAGCACGGGCGCCTCGAGCCGTTCCAGCGCCGCCTCGAAGGGGCTGAAGTTTAGCGTTCGCCGCAAAGGGTAGGGGCGTTCAGCAGTTTGTTCGGCCACCTGGCGGGCCACAAAGCTTTCCCAGTCGCGCTTATTGGGATTCAGACGTTTTTCGGCAGCCTGGCTCATCGCCCACCACACTACCAGCCCCAAACCCAGGAAAACCAGGGCCAAGAACAGTTGAACCCTTCTGGGCATAGGGTTCAGTATGGCATCGGCCCAGCCACCCGATAAGCCGATACCCCCATTTGGGGGTCTGGTGAAGGAATACCCCGTCCTGAAGGCAACCCACCGACCCGCACTTGGGCCTCATCTGCCACGTAACGCCGTTGCACCTTAAATATCACAAGGTGCTCATGAAAACCTCGCTACCCTTGGGTTGGGTAGCTCTACTTCTTTTGGATTCTCATGCAAGAACTCTTTACCAATGCTCCAGCGCACTGGCCCAAGGTTTGTATCGAGGGCCTGATCCAAAGCAACGCCCCCGAAGTGAAGGCGGCCAATCGTCTGATGTTTGCGACCACGGTGGAGACGGTTTTTCGCAAGTCGGGCATTCAGGTGCTGGAAGCCGATGTGCTGCGCCTGACCCGCGAGGGGGTTCTGGAAATTCCCCTGCGGGTACGGGCCGAGGACGGCGAGTACGACCTGTTTTTCTACCCCATCGCCGACGAAAAAGCAGCCGCTCACTATGTGGCGGTGCATGAGCTGGCCCAGAAGTGGGGGCGTATTCGCCCGGTTTTCTACAGCACCGACGATTTACTGGCCATTTACCCCGAAACCCTCGAGCCCGTCACCCGCCGCGACCGGCTCTACATCCAGGCTGCGCTCACCGCGCCCAAGGGGCAGTATGCAATGTGGTGGGCCCAAGAGCCGGGTGAGCAGTTTCACTATAGCTCCACCTACGACCTCTTTGATCGTATCTACCGCGAGATCAATGGCCTCGAGATGCGGGCTTTTGCCCTGATCTTGCTCGAGCTCGGCATGATTCAAGAAGAGTACGAGTTCACCGCCTCGACCTTTACCGACAGCGTGGTGGAAATCCCGGTGGAAGGCCCGGAAGGGGTGCCTATCATTCTCTCGTTTTCGCAGCACCGGGGGGTGCGTTTCCACTTTCACGTGGATCGGGCCAGCGCCGAGTACCGCGACCTGTTCTTGAACCTGTTTTTGATGCGGGTCAAGCTCTGGCGCAAGGAGGCCGACCTCGAGCAGGTCAAGCGCCTGGATAGCCCCTCCTACATCTGGTGGCGCGAACTGGGCAAGCGGCTGCGCCTGAGTACGAGCTCGAGTGAACACGCCATCAGTGCCGTAGGTTCGGTCAAGCGCTAATCAGGGTGCGTAACAGTTGGCCACGTCCACGCCGATGAGCCTGAGGGGCGCCGGGCGTTCGTTGTTGCCACCAATGGCCTGCAGCTCGATGTCCATTGGGTAGATCTGGCGGGGGTTGGGTTGCGGGATGGCCTGGGCCGAGGTACCGCTGGGCTCGAGGGTGGCAAGGTTGATAAAGAGCCGGGCTTCCCCTGCGGTCAGGGTGTTGACCCGCAGGCCAGTGGGTGGGGCGCTCAAATCAGGGATATTAACGGCAACAGGCGATTTGCCATTGGGGGTAAAGGTCAGGTTCACGCCTTTGAGGGTTCCGGTGTAGTTGAAGGACAGGTTGAGTTCGCGTACGCCGCCCGAGAGAGTACAGGGTTCTTTGGGCGCAGTGAGGTTGAAAGCGCTGAAGCCCCCCACAATCTGCGAACAAGCCCCCAACAGCCCGACCGCCAGCAGCCCTGCAACAATGGTTCTCATAATCATACCAACCCCTTTCTTCCAAAGCCTACGCGGAATTCTGAGGATTGCAGTAAAAAACCATGTACCCCAATTCGCTTCGGTAGTCATTTGAGATTATCACCGGTGGCTGGATGGAAAGACCTGATGGCGAAGGATGTCAGAGATAGACCAAATGCGGTCAGTGAGATGGGCAGCCATGGCCGGGGAACGGGGTTGGTAGCGTTTA
>NZ_JAGDFV010000046.1 GCF_017497985.1 Meiothermus sp. CFH 77666 | reverse complement strand
TACTTACGAGATGTAATCCTGAGCCTCTTGCACCTCAAAAAGTGGCCGGTGTTGCGCTCGGTTAGAAAGTTCTCGGCTAATCCCTATCCTCTACTCAAGCTAATCCGAGGGTTGTGATAAAAGCCTGAGGGTAGCAGCCGGGCCCCAGCGAGCCTGTGCGAAAATACCAGGGTGGAAGTCTGAAGCATGTCCGAAACGCAACTGCCCATTTATCAAGTTTTGCTGAGCTTGAGCAACGCGCTCCGCACCCAGCGCACCGTGATTCTGCAAGCACCCCCCGGTGCGGGCAAAAGCACCGTGCTACCGCTAAAACTGCTGGGCGAGCCCTGGCTCGCGGGCCAGCAAATCTGGATGCTCCAGCCCCGCCGCCTGGCCGCCCGCAACGTGGCCGCCCGCATGGCCGCCCTGCTGGGCGAGGAGGTGGGCCAGACCGTGGGCTACCGGGTGCGCTTCGAAAGCCGGGTGGGGCCCCACACCCGGATCGAAGTCCTCACCGAGGGCATTCTGACCCGCCGCCTGCAAAAAGACCCGGCCCTATCGGGGGTGGGGTTGGTTATTTTCGATGAGTTTCACGAGCGCAGCCTCCAGGCCGACCTGGGCCTGGTGCTCTGCCGTGAGGTGCAACAGGCCCTGCGCGAAGACCTGCGGCTCTTGCTGATGTCGGCCACATTGGATGGGGAGGGGCTGGGCCGGCAGTTGGGCGCTCCGGTGCTGAGCGTGGAGGGCAGGCCCTACCCGGTAGAAGTCCGCTACCTGCCCCGCGACCCCCAAGGCCCCCTGCCGGGGGTGGTGGCGGGTGCGGTTTCGCGGGCCCTGGCCGAGCACGAAGGCGATATTCTGGTGTTTCTGCCGGGGGTGGGCGAGATTGCCCAGGTCGAGCGGCTTCTGGCCGAAAGGCACCCGGAGGTCAGGATCACCCCACTCTACGGCGACCTGCCCCTGGCGGCCCAGCAGGCGGCCATCCTGCCCGACCCCAGGCGGCGCAAGGTGGTGCTCTCGACCTCGATTGCCGAGACCAGCCTGACCATCGAGGGCATCCGGGTGGTGGTGGACTCGGGCTACGCCCGGCTGCCCCGCTTCGATGCCCGAAGCGGCCTGACCCGCCTCCAGACCGTGCGCGTGACCCGCGATGCCGCACAGCAACGCGCCGGGCGGGCCGGGCGGCTGGGGCCCGGGGTCTGCTACCGGTTGTGGAGCCAGGCCACCCACGGGCAGCTCCTGGCCGAGCGCAGACCGGAAATCCTGGAGGCAGACCTGGCCCCGCTGGTGCTCGAGCTGGCCCAGTGGGGCGTACAAGACCCCTACAAGCTGGACTGGGTCACGCCCCCTCCGGCGGGGGCCCTCCGGCAGGCCCGCGAGCTACTGGAGGCGCTGGGGGCGCTGGAGGGCCTGTCCCTCACCGAACGCGGCAGGGCGATGCTCGAGTGGCCCACCCACCCCCGCCTGGCGCACCTGCTGCTGGAAGGCCAGGCCCTGCGGCAAAACGCCCTGGCCGCCGACCTGGCCGCCCTGCTAGAAGAGCGCGACCCCCTGCCCAGAGAGATGGGGGCCGATGTGGGCTTGCGCTTGCAGGCCCTGCGGCACTGGCGCCAGAGCGGCAAAGCCCTTCATGGCGCCGAGCCGGGTACGCTTGAGCGGATCGAGCGGCTCAGCCAGCAGTGGCGTCAGCGCCTGGGGGTGGCTGCGGAAAACCAGCCCCCCGAGGAGCGAGCGGTCGGGATGCTGATTGCCATGGCCTACCCCGACCGGCTGGCCCGCCTGCGGGAAGGCGAGCGCCTGCGCTACCGTCTCTCGGGGGGGCGGGGGGTGCGCCTGGACGAAAACGACCTGCTGGCCGGCACCCCCTGGCTGGCCGCCGCCCACCTCGACGCCGGCCAGGAGGAGGGCCGTCTCTTTCTGGCTGCCCCGGTACAGCCTTCGGATCTGACCCCACTGGCCCGGCCCGTTGAGACCGTGGCCTGGGATGCCCAGGGCGGGGTGTTGCTGGCCCAGCGCGAGCTGCGGGTGGGCGAGGTGGCGCTGTCCAGGGAGCTGCTCCGCCAGGTGGATCCCGCGCGGCGCCGCAAAATTCTCTGCCAGGTGGTGCGGGCCGAGGGGCTCACACTCTTGCCCTGGACAGAAGAACTCCGCCAGTGGCAGGCCCGCGTGGAGAGCCTGCGGCGCTGGCGGCCCGAGGAGGGCTGGCCCGATGTCTCCGACAAAAACCTATTGGAGACCCTCGAGGAGTGGCTGGCCCCCTGGTTGGAAGGGGTCTCGCGCCGCGAGGACTTTGCCCGCCTCGAGCTCGAAAGCATCCTGGGCGGGCTCCTGCCCTGGCCGCTGCCCGTGCGGCTGGACGCGCTGGCCCCTACGCGGCTTCAGGTGCCCAGCGGCTCCCGCATCAAGCTGACCTACAGCCCCGACGGCAGCCCGCCGGTGCTGGCCGTGAAGCTCCAGGAGCTCTTCGGCCTGGCCGATACCCCCACCGTCAACGAAGGCCGCACCCCGGTGCTGCTGCACCTGCTCTCCCCTGCCCAGCGGCCCATCCAGGTAACCCAGGATCTGCGGAGTTTCTGGAACCAGACCTACCTCGAGGTACGCAAGGAACTGCGGGGGCGCTACCCCAAACACCCCTGGCCTGAAGACCCCTGGAACGCAGTGCCCACCCGCAAAACCAAGCCCCGGTATTGACCTGAGGTTCTTTCCCGCTCCTGGCAAGAGAAGGTGGAGACATCCCGCCAGCAGTGCAAAAGAATAGTGTTGGAGACGTCATCAACTGCGTATGTGTCGCCGTATGAGGGCACAGAAATGCCGCTCAAAAATAACCATCCACGCAAATTCGGTATCAGGACTATCGGGCCGCCTGTGACCAGGCCTTGAGGGGGCGCATCTTGGGGGTTTTTTGTACTGGTGGTCTTGCATCCGCCGGAGCACCCCCGAAAGCACCCGGATGCCCTGCACGAAGTAGGGCCCCTTGTTGAGCATGACGCACTCGGCCCGGGCAATCATGATGGCGGTGGGTCTGGGCTGCTTGCAGGAATGCTGTGGCCTGTTCAGGGCTCCAGGCCCTCGAGGGTCGCACCGGGGCCAGGGGTGGGGGCTCTACCGCATCAGCAGGATTGGTTTCGATCAGGCCCATCCGCACCGCGTCGCGCAAAGCAGCCCGCAAAAACTGCAAGGTTTGGCGGCGGGTAGAGGGCGAGAGGTGGCCCAGGTCGGCCATGAAAGCGCGGATGGCCAGGGCAGTAAGCCTGGACAAGAAAATATGGGCCAGCGGTTGCAACCGGCGCAAGTATTCGCGGTACTTGAGCGCAGTCGAGGGCCGGATGTTATGCGTGCGGGTGTGCTGATCGGCCCACTGCTCCAGCCACTCCCCCAGCCGTAACCGCTGCGGGGCTTGAATCAAGCCATACCCTGCTTTGGGCAGCAACCGGGCCAGCTTTTCGGCTACCTCCCGACGCGTGTGGCCATACACCCAGCGCTTGCGCTGCTTGCCGTCGGGGCCGTAGCCCACCGTGACAGAGGCCGCCCAGCGCCCGTCCTTGCGCTGAAAGATGGAACCCTCGCCTTTGCCACGCCGGGGGTTTGGATTACCCAAAGCCTACCCCCTCAAAAACCGACCAATCGCCACCCCTACCACGGTGCTACCCTCTGGAGCCTCAAAAGCAGCGCGGTAGGCCCGATTATCGTTGCCCAGCAGTAGTAAGCCGTTTTCTACCCCCAGATAACGCTTAATCACCACACCGTCGCCAGCCAGCCAGACCGCCACCACCTTGCCGCGCTCGGGCAGGCCGTCGCGGTAGCAGATGACCAGGGTGCCATCATCGGCGTAGCCCTGCATGGAGTCGCCGCGCACCCGTACCACAAACAAACGCGAGCGATCATAGCCGCGCAGCTCGGGCATGAATATCCCTATGGTATCTGCCCCCTCATTCGACCAAGGCGGCCCGGCTCCGGCATCTATGACCGGCAACACATACACATCGCTATCCGGCCCGGCGCGTTCAATCGCTTCTGAGGCCAGCGTCTCGCGAATGTAATCAATGTGGATGCCGGTGGCCTGGCTGAACTCGGCTAGGCTCCAGCGCAGGGCTCTGAGAAGACCAAAGAACTTTTCGGCTCCTAGCGACAAAGGGTGGACTCGACCACGTTCAATGTCAGAAACAGTGCGTTGTGATATGACATCTCCAGAATCCGCCCCTATCTGCTCTTGAGCTAAGCCCAAAGTTACACGCTTATTTCTAGGCCCATGCAGGAGGGCGTTCTTTGCTCACGTCAATAGGGTAGGCCGTCTTTTACGTCCAGAGCTGGTGCGCCCGGCAGGACTCGAACCTGCGACCTAAGGTTTAGGAAACCTTCGCTCTATCCAAACTGAGCTACGAGCGCAAAGGGCTTGCTACTGCAAGCAAGCCAGATTGTAGCATCTAGCCTCGCAGGCTTCTACCGTGCTCGAGGGCCGGTGGTACGGCTAGCTAGAACTTTCTTGCCCCGAACCTTCGACAGTCTGTGGCCAATTTCAGGCTCTTATCATTTGCTTGAGCATCGCCGTTTCAACCCCTCACCCGGCGACAGCGGTTACCGACAGAGTTGTTTTATTGGGCAAAAAGAGCACCTTACTGGCCGGCGCTGTCACCACCCTCTCCCGCAAGAGGAGAGGGAAAGGGGAAAACGATAAAAGCCTTTGGCCCATTTTCGCCGAGAATGGCTTTTGGCTTCCTCCACCTATAATGGTCAGGGTATGCCGGAGTTCGAAGCAGTGGTGGGGCTGGAAGTCCACCTGCACCTCAAAACCAAGAGCAAAATGTTCTGCGGCTGCGACGCCAACTATTTTGGCGACCCGCCCAACACCCATACCTGCCCGGTCTGTCTGGGGCTGCCGGGGGTACTGCCCTCGGTCAACGCCCAGGCGGTGGACTTTGGCATCCTGTTTGGGCTGGCCCTGAACTGCACCATCGCCCCCTGGACGCAGTTCCACCGCAAGAGCTACTACTACCCCGACATGCCCAAGAACTACCAGATCTCCCAGTACGACCTGCCCATCGCCGAGCACGGGTATCTGGAAGTAGAAGGGCAAAAAGTGCGCATCAAGCGGGTGCACCTGGAGGAGGACGCTGCCAAATCCACCCACCCGGACGGCACCGCCTACTCGCTGATTGACCTCAACCGGGCCGGTTCACCCCTCATCGAGATGGTCACCGAGCCGGATATTCGCACCCCCGAGCAGGCCCGTATTTTTCTGGCTCACATCCGCTCGATTGCCCAGACCCTGGGGGTCTCGGAGGCCAACCCCGAAGAGGGCAAGATGCGGGCCGACGTGAACGTCTCGGTACGGCCCGTGGGAGGGCCTCTGGGCACCAAGGTGGAGATCAAGAACCTCAACTCCTTTCGTAGCGTGGCGCGGGCCCTCGAGTTCGAAATCAAGCGCCAGCAGGAGCTACTTCGCAGCGGGCGCAGGGTGGAGCAAGCCACCCTGGGCTGGGACGAGGCCGCCGGCAAGACCTACCTGATGCGCCTCAAGGAAGGCGAGGCCGACTACCGCTACTTCCCCGACCCCGACCTGCCGCCCATCGTGATCGATGAGGCCTGGCTGGCGCGTCTCCGGGCCGCCATGCCCGAGCTGCCCGCCCAGAAGTACGCCCGCTATGTGGAGCAAGGGGTACGCCCCTACGACGCCGAAATTCTGGCCTACAACGCTTCGCTGGCCCGCTTCTTCGACGAGGCGCTGGCCTCGTACCAGGGCAACCCCCAAACCATCGCCAACCTGCTCAACGCCGATGTGGCCGGCTACCTGAACGAGCGGGGCCTCGAGGTGCAAGAGACCGCCCTCACCCCCACAAACCTGGCCCAGCTAGCCGGGCTGTTCGAGCGCCGCGAGATTACCAACCGGGTGCTCGCGCAGCTTTTGCCCGAGGTGATGGAAGGGGCCGACCCCCTGCGGCTGGTGGAGGAACGCGGCCTGCGCTCGGTTTCGGACGAAGGCTCGCTTAGGCCCATCGTGGAGCGGGTGGTGGCCGCCAACCCCAGGGTGGTCGAGCAGGTCAGGGGCGGCAACCTCAAAGCCGCCAACGCCCTCCTGGGGCCCATCATGAAGGAGACCAGGGGCACCGCCAAGGCCGACGTGGTCAAGAAGATGCTGGGCGAGATGCTGGGGGTAGAGCTATGAACTACCAGGACGCGGGCGTGGACATCGACCGCAAGGCCGGGGCCTTGAAAAGGGCGGCCCAGAAAATCAAGGAGACCTATACCCCCCAGGTACTGCGGGGCATCGGGGCCTTTGGGGGGATGCTCGAGGTGGCCGCGCTGAAGGCGATGGCCGAGCCGGTGCTGGTGGCCTCCACCGACGGGGTGGGCACCAAGACTCTGCTGGCCGCCCAGACCGGGCGCTACGGGGGGCTGGGCTTCGACCTGGTGAACCACTCGGTCAACGACCTGCTGGTGCAGGGGGCCCGGCCCCTATTTTTTATGGACTACATCGCCAGCGCCCGCCTCGAGGCCGACGTGCTGGCCGCCGTGCTGGACTCGCTGGCCGAAGCCTGCAAAGCCGTGGGCATTCCCCTCCTGGGCGGCGAGACCGCCGAGATGCCGGGGGTCTACCACGAAGGGGGCCTCGACCTGGTGGGCACCATTGTGGGGGTGGTGGACAGGGCCCAGATTGTGGATGGCTCCCAGGTACAGCCGGGCGATGTGCTGCTGGCCCTGCCTTCTTCCGGGCTGCACACCAACGGCTACAGCCTGGCCCGCAAGGTATTTGCGGGGTGGAACCTGGAGGAACCCCGGCTCGAGCTCGGCGGTCGGTCGCTGGCCGAGGTACTTCTGGAGCCCCACCGCTGCTACCTGGCGGAGGTTGCGCTGCTTCAGCGCGAGGGCATCGAAATTCGCGCCATGGCCCACATCACCGGGGGTGGGGTCTACGAAAACCTCCCCAGGGTGCTGCCGGAGGGGCTAGGGGCCGAAATCCGGCGTGGAACCTTTCCAGTCCCCCCCATTTTTGAGTTGATTCAACGGGCGGGCAGTGTGGCCGAGCAAGAGATGTTCCGGGTGTTCAATATGGGGCTTGGTTACATTTTGGTTCTGAGTTCAGACATGGCATCTCGGGCCGGGACACTTTTACCTCAAGGCTACCTGGTAGGCTATATCATGGAAGGGTCAGGGATTAAGGTCGTCTGAAACCCTGCCCCCCTACCGTATGAAAGAACTCTGGCTGCTGCGCCATGGTGAAACGCCCTGGAACGCCGAGGGGCGCTTTCAGGGCCATTACGACATCAACCTATCGCCCCAGGGCCTGCATCAGGCCTACCGGGTGGCCGAGCGCCTGGCCGCCTGCCGACAGGGCTTCGACGGCCTCTACAGCTCCGACCTCCAGCGGGCGGCGCTCACCGCCAAACCCATCGCCGAGGCACTACACCTGACCCCCATCTACGACCCCCGCCTTCGCGAAATTTATGCAGGCGAGCTACAGGGCCTTTTGCGAAGCGAGATGGAAACCCTCTACCCCGCCTTCCACGAAGCCATCCAGCGCGACCCCTGGAATACCAAGCGCCCCGGCGGCGAGAGCATGGCCGACCTGGCTGCACGTGTCCAGGGCTTCCTGGACGATCTACCCGAGGGGCGCTTTATCGTGGTGACGCACGGCGGGGTGATCCGGGCCGCGCTCAAAATGGTGCTCAAGCTGGAAAACGGCGCCTGGCGCAAATTCCAGATTCAAAACACCTCCATCACCCGGCTTCTCTACCCTGAAGGCACGGCGCTTTCGGTGGGTGATGTGGGTCACCTGGAAGCCTGGGCCGAGGGGCTGGCCGACGAGGCCACCCTGTCCTAGCCGCGGGGCACAGGGTTCCGGGCGCCGTAAAAGCCCGCGAGCCGCCGTCTATTCGATTTACCTGGACCAGCGGATGCTCAGGTCTTCCTGGTTTGCCATGGCTTTGTGGAGCAAGTCCAGCAGGGCGGGGTCGGCGCCCTGTTCGCGCCAGGTCTCGAGCAGGTCAAGGTTCAGGTAGTAGTCCTGGTCTTCGGCGTGCTCTTCCTCCATCTGGGCAACCAGGAATTCTAGCTGGGCCTCGCTAATCTCGCCAAGGAAGGCCCCGGTATCGGCGTTGTACAGTTGTGGCATGCCTTCAGTCTAGCAAGAATCAGATGACCCCGTTCTGCATTCGGTGACCCCGTCCGGTAACTGCTATACTATGCCCTTTGTGGACAAGACCCTTACCCCCCGCGCCCTGGGCTTTCGCATGCCCGCCGAATGGGCCCCCCACGCCGCTACCTGGACGGCCTGGCCCTACGACGAGGAAAAATGGTTGGGCTACCTGGAACCCGTGCGGCAGGAGTTTGCTGCCTTTGTGAACACCCTGGCCCGCTTTGAGCCGGTGCACCTGGTAGTGAACGACGAGGCCTCCGAGCAGGACGCTAAAAGCAGGCTCTCGGGCCCTATTCAGTTCCACCGCATCCCCCACAACGATAGCTGGTTGCGCGACTCGGGGGCCATCTTTGTCACGCGCCCTGGCCCTTTGCCTCCACATGGAGCGCAAGGGGTGGCCGAGGCTCCCGCCTGGCTGGCGGGCGTGAACTGGGAGTTCAACGGCTGGGGGAACAAGTACCCTGCCGAGCTCGACAACCAGATGCCCCGGCACATGGCCCGCATCCTGGGGGTGAAGCTCTTTGAGGCAGGTATCGTGATGGAGGGGGGGAGCCTCGAGGTCAACGGACAGGGCATAGGCCTCACCACCCGGCAGTGCCTGCTCTCGCCGGAGCGCAACCCCAGCCTCGACGAGGAGGCCCTCGAGGGCTACCTGCTGGAGTACCTCGGCATCGAACACCTGATCTGGCTGGGCAACGGGCTCGAGGGCGACCACACCGACGGCCACATAGACACCCTCACCCGTTTTACCGCACCCCGTACCATCGTCACCTCGGTCTCTTCCGACCCCGACGACCCCAACCACCGCCCTTTACAGGAAAACCTGGAAATCCTGCAAAGCCTGGGGGGCTTTCAAATTGTAGAACTCCCCCTGCCCAAGAATCCTATCTGGCTCGACGATCAAACCCGCCTGCCCCTCACCTACGCCAACTTCTACATTGCCAACGGGGCCGTGCTGGTGCCCATCTACGGCGACCCCCACGACGAGCAGGCCCTGCAAATCCTGCGCCCTTTGTTCCCCGAACGCGAGGTGGTCGGCCTCAAAAGCCGCTATCTTATTACCGGCGGGGGTAGTTTCCACTGCGTCACCCAGCAGCAACCGGAGGGCGAGATATGGAATGGGTAACCCGGGCAGGTGAAGGGAGCCCGGCGAGCGTACAGCCATACAGGTTCAACCAACCAACCCTTCGTCCTGCTCGATGAACGCCCTTTTGCTTACTACCGCAGAGGGTTGAATGGAACCGAGGCCCTCGAGAATCTCTCCGCTATCAGCTATGGGCCATAGACTATAGACCATAGACCCCAAGGAGCCCTCATGCCCAAACTAGCCGTTGTGCAGATGTCCATGACAAGCAACCGCGACCACAACGTGGCCAAGGCCACCCAGATGGTGCGCGAAGCCGCCGCACAGGGGGCACAGATTGTGCTGCTGCCGGAGCTATTCGAGAACCTCTACTTCTGCCAGGCCGAGCGGGACAAATACTTTGCCCTGGCCAACCCGGTCGAGCAACACCCCTTCATCCCACACTTTCAGCGGCTGGCCCAGGAACTGGGGGTGGTGCTCCCGCTCTCCTTTTTCGAGAAAGCCGGGCAGGCCCACTACAACAGCCTTGCTCTGATTGACGCCACGGGCGAAATCCTAGGCGTCTACCGCAAATCGCACATCCCCGATGGGCCGGGTTACGAAGAAAAGTATTACTTCAACCCCGGCGATACCGGCTTCCGGGCCTTCCCGACCCGCTTTGGCACGGTGGGGGCCGGCATCTGCTGGGATCAGTGGTTCCCCGAGTGTGCCCGCAGCATGGCCTTGCTGGGCGCGGAAATTCTGCTCTACCCCACCGCCATTGGCTCCGAGCCTGCCGAGGCCGGGGGCATTGACACCAAGGATATGTGGCAGCGCGCCATGATCGGGCACGCTGTCTCGAATATCTGCTATCTAGCGGCAGCCAACCGGGTGGGCACCGAGGTGGTGGAGGGCCTCGAGCAGACCTTCTATGGCTCCTCCTTCATCGCCGACTACATGGGCAACAAAATCGCCGAGGCAGGCCGCAGCGAAGAAACCGTTTTGCTGGCCGATTTGAACCTGGAAGAGGCCCGCACCTTCCGGGCTAGTTTTGGCTTTTTCCGCGACCGTCGGCCCGACCTCTACGGCCCCCTCCTGACCCTGGATGGCAAGACCCGCCGTACAGCCTAGGTGTGCGCTCCAAGCGCCCGATAGCAGGCATTGAGAATGCTCTCCACTTATTTTTGTAAGAAAGCCTTGTCCTGGACAGAACAGTGGCCGCCTGGAAACTCGAAGCCCAAGCACCCGTGGGCTGGGCCCGGCCCACACATGCGCCTGGGTCGAGGCGCATTCTCGTTTTCATGGGCGGCCACGTCGCTGTAATCCACGAACCTTTCATACAGCTCAAGAACTGCAGTGTGATCGTAACGCCAGAGCATATAGTTCCGGGATGGTTGTGGGAACCGCTCTGGCTTGGGATTTTGACGCCAGGTTTTATAAACTTTGACCATGTTCCAGGGCAGGGTAGTGCTGATTACCGGGGCAGCCCGCGGTATTGGGCGGGCCATTGCCGAGGCCTTTGCAGAGGAGCGGGCTCTGCTGGTGCTATGCGATGTGAGGCCGGAGGGCCTCGAGGTAGCCAAACGTCTTGGTGCTCTGTTCGTATATGCCGATATCGCCCAGGCTCTCCACCGCGAACGTTTTGTCGAGCAGGCTACCAAGCAGTGGGGCGGTGTTCATGTGCTGGTCAACAACGCTGCCATCGCTGCTCCTGGCTCGGCGCTCAAGGTGGGGCTGGCCGAGTGGCAGCAGACCCTGGAAGTGAACCTGACCGCGCCCATGCACCTTTCCGCCCTGGCCGCCCGGGAAATGATGCGGTCGGGCGGGGGCGCGATTGTAAATGTGGCCAGCGTACAGGGGCTTTTCGCCGAGCAGAACAACGCCGCCTACAACGCTTCTAAGGGCGGGCTGGTCAACCTGACCCGCTCGCTGGCGCTCGACTTTGCGCCCATGAACATCCGGGTCAACGCCGTAGCCCCAGGCGCTATTGCCACCGAGAGCGTGCTGGAAGCCATTCAGATGTCGGAAGACCCCGAGCTCACCCGCCAGGACTGGGAAGACCTGCACGCCCTGCGGCGCCTGGGAAAGCCCGAGGAAGTGGCCCAGGCGGTGGTGTTTCTGGCTTCCGAGCGAGCTAGCTTCATCACCGGGGCCATTCTGCCGGTAGATGGTGGTATGACGGCCAGCTTCATGATGGCCGGAAGGCCAGTTTGAAATAGAAAACCGCCCTAGAAGAAGCGGCTTGGTCGCTTGATGTCTATTCTTGGTGCAATAGCAGTTCTCCGGTGGGTTTTTCGCCTTCGTTGCCCCTGGCGTTGGCCCAGTGTTTGAGGAGCTGGTCGCGGGCATCTACGATGGCCTGTTGGATGCGGCTCAGTTCGGTGCGGGAAAAGCCGTTGTTGGACTGCAAGGCCAGTGGTTGCAGCGAGAACTTGGCGAAGTGCCCCTCGTGCTTGACGCAAATATAGGGCTGCTCGAGGTTGTAGCCCGAGTTGACGTAGAAGCGGTACTGGCCCGAACGATGAAGTGTAATCATAAATCCCCTGACTCTCCTACAATGTGACAAATAACCGTAAAGTGCTAAAGCCTCGTAACGCTACCTTAGCACAGCTTCAGGGAATTGGGATGAGATGGCGTTAATCTGGCCTGGTATCAGCGGCTGAACGACCACGCTACCGGCTGGCCGTCCGAATAAGGCATTACCCCGTGGAAGGGGCGCGGGTCGGCATCAAACACCAGGGGCAAAAAGTGTTTATCGCCGGGCCACATGGGTAGCTCGAGTCGGACTACTTTTTCCAGGGGAACCCATTCCAAGCACCCCTCATGGTTGGTCTGGAGCGGGGTGCCCGACCACAGGGGAATTACAAAAATAAAGCCAAACCAGTCCTCGCCGTTTTTGCCAAAACCCGGCCAGGAGAGGGTTCCCCGCAGGGTGAGCTGGAGCGCCTCGAGGCCCGCTTCTTCCCGGATTTCCCGCCGCATACCGGCGGCCACGTCTTCGGTCGGCTCGAGCTTGCCCCCCAGCCCGTTGTACTTGCCAAAAGCCGGGTCGTCGGGGCGGGCGTTGCGGTGAATCAGCAAAACCTGTTGGCCGTCGGGCGAAAGCACATAGCCAAGGGTAGCCAGAATGGGGGTATAGGGCACAGCTCTAAACTACTGGTTTGGGAAGGGGGGGTTCAACTGGAGGGTTCGCTCCACCCAGCCCAGCGCTTCCGCACGGCTCCTGGCCCGGTAGACGATCTCACGGCTGCGCAGGTCGTAGACCTGAAAGCTGGCGGTCACACGGTAAAACGAGCCGGGTTCTTGCACAGGCTCCTGCGCCCGGCCCGCCTCGCGCAACTGCCTGCGAGCCATCCAGAATATGGTCAGACCCACCAGCACCAGCAGGACGCCCACGCCCACCAGGGTTAGCACCTTCTGCTGCGCTGTACAGTTACACACCGCCCAGGCGGGCGATGAGAGAGAGAGCGTCCACAGGCTGAACAAAAACCTATGCATCGCGGGTAGGGCCTACTCCCCTTTCCAGAGGATGCGCCCACAGGAGGGGCAGCGCACCACCTTCTGGGCCTGGTGGATTTGCTGGGCCACGTGCATGGGGAGCTGGACGTTGCAGGCCGTACAGCGGTAACCGTTGCTGGTTTTGGTCATTCTGGCCAGGCCGGTGCCTTTGCGGGCCTTGCGGATGGACTCATACTCCTTGACGATGGGTGCGGGAATGGTAGCAGCCAACTGGTCGCGGTCGGCTTTTTTGGACTGATAGGTGGCCTCGAGGTCGCTTACTCGCTGCTGGTTGGCGGCCTCCAGCGCCTCGAGCCTGGGCCTGGCCTCGTCTACCTGGGCTTTTATCTCGGCCAGTTCTTTTTCAAGCTTATCCATCTGTTCCATCAGGGGCATCATCTGGCCGGCCACTTCTTTGCTGCCCTCGAGGTCTTCGATCAGGCCCGAGAGCTGGCGAATTTGTTCACTGTACTGGGTCTGCTCCTTGACCCCGGTGGCCTGGGCCTGGGCCGCCTTGGCTTTTTCACGCTTGTTCTTGAGGTCTTGTAGCTCGAGGTCGGCCTTGTGGTAGGCCAGGCGCACCTCGCGCAACTGGTCTTGCACGCCGGCAAGTTGGTTCTCCAATGCCCTGAAGTGTGCGCGGGCCTGCGCGAGCTCCTCGGGAATGCGGGACTGATCTTCGCGAATCTGGTCAAGCTCGAGGTCGCGTTCCTGTAGGCGGTTCAACTCGGCCAGCGGGTCACTCACGTGTATAGTCTAACACCCTCCACAGAGCCTGGGGTCAGGGGTGCTGGGCTCGAGGCGTGAGATTAGCCCGCAAGATAGGGATTATGGGCCATTTCTTCGGCAAGGGTCGTGAGGGGGCCATGACCGGGGTAGACCACCGTCTGGGGGGGCAGCTTCTTCAGTTTTTGCAGCGAGGCAAACAGGGCCTGGGGATCGCTGCCCGGCAGGTCGTAGCGGCCAATACCGCCCCGAAAGAGCACATCCCCGCTCACCAGGTGGCCGGGGGCGTAAAAAGCCACATGCCCCGGCGCATGGCCGGGCAGGAATAGCACGGATAGGCCCAGACCCAAATCCAGTTGCTGCCCCTCGGCCAGGGGCTCCACAGGCTCGGGCGGCTGGGGAATGGACAGGCCCCAGCGGGCCGCATTCTGAGCCGCGTTCTGGTAGAGGGCCAGGTCGCCTGGATGCAGGTAAACTGGCAGCTTCAGGGCCTCCACCAGGGGCGCCACTGCCCCCACATGGTCGAAGTGGGCGTGGGTCAGCAGGATGGCCTCCGGGCGCAGGCCCACCCGGCGCACCTCGGCCAGGATGCGCTCCGGCTCGTCGCCAGGGTCCACTATGGCCCCCCGTCCGCTCTCGCCCACCAGCAAGTAGGTGTTTTCTTGTAAGGGGCCCACGCTGAGACCATGTACCTTCATACCCCATAGCCTACAGGCAAAACTCGTTAGGTTCCCCGCTCCACCGGCAGGTCGGCCTCGGCTTCCCACTCGAGCATGCTGCCCAGGTAGTTGCGGGCCAGCACCCCCTGCTGCCGCAGCAGCCAGAAAGCCGTGGCGCTGCGGGCGCCACTGCGGCAGTGAACCCCCACTGCCTGGCCAGGTGTCAGACCCAGGGCCTCGGCATTATCCGGCCCGAAAGCCCCCAGGGGAATGTTTTTCGCGCCGGGAATGCGGACGGCGGCGAACTCGTGGGGTTCGCGCACGTCCAGCAACAACCCTCCTGGATTCTGCATGATTTCATCGGCGGTGAGGAGAATGTCGCGGTTGAGCCTGGCCCAGGGTTCACCCTCACGAGGCTGAACCGAGGCCTGGCTGGTGGCCTGGCCTTCCCAACCCTGCGGCCACAAGTACACCTCCAGACCGCCCAGGGCCAGCATGAAGGCGGTCTTGGTCAGGCGGGTATTAAGGCCCGTGTCGTAGACCACCACCGGCCTCTGGGGGCCCGCCCCAAGGCGCCCGTTGAGGTCGGCCAGGGTTTGCTCGAGCTGCCGAAACTCCTCCTCGGTTCGCAAGCGCCCCCGAAAACCCGATAGATCCACGTTGAGCGCACCTTCCAGGTGCCCCTGGGCATACTCGGCGGGGGAGCGGCTATCAATCAGCAAGGCATCAGGGGGTGGGGTGGCACTCAGAATCATCTTTTCGATTGTAAAGGCAGGGGCTGCCTTCTCAACAGGTCGTGTATCTTGGAAACCATGAGCCTGCGCCTAGACGTTTTCTCCGGTGCCGAGGTGGCGCCTTTCATCCCGGAGCTGGCCCGATTGCGGATGACGGTTTTTCGGGAGTGGCCTTATCTGTACGAGGGGAGCCTCGAGTACGAGGAGCACTACCTGGCCAAGTTTCTGGAGTGGCCAGAGAGCACCCTGGTGGTGGTGCGCGATGGCGAACGGGTGGTGGGGGCTTCCACCGCTTTGCCCCTGGCCCAAGCCGAGGCCGAGTTTCAGGAACCCTTCGTGAAGGCCGGGCTCAACCCCGCCGAGTGGTACTACTTTGGGGAGTCGGTGCTGGAAGCGGCCTACCGGGGGCAAGGGCTGGGGGTAGCCTTTTTCCATCACCGGGAGGCCAGGGCCCTACAGTTCGGCTACCGGCTGGTCACGTTCTGTGCCGTTGAACGCCCGGCGAACCACCCCCTCAAGCCTTCCGACTATGTACCGCTGGATGCCTTCTGGCAGCGGCGCGGGTTTACCAAGCGCCCCGACCTGGTTTGTCATTTTTCCTGGCAAGACCTGGGCCAGGCCCAGGCGTCCGCCAAACCGATGGTGTTCTGGGTCAAGGCGCTCTAATACAAAGCGCATAAACTGACAATCGTTTCACAATTGGGTCTGCAAGAAAAACTGCGTCGCAATCGAAAAAACCCGGCTTCTCTTGACGAGAAACGCCTGGATACCCACAAAGTTATCCACAGAAAACAATGGGTTATCCACAGAGTTATCCACAGGCCGCACCCCGGCTTTTTTTGTAAATTCCAACAAAGTCCCGGATGATCGCTATTTCCAAGGGATGGTTGATACGTTCCAATGGAAACAGGATGAACGCTCTCTGAGCACTATTAATACACGTCTTTGGCTTGTAAGCAAGCACTAATAAACAATCCGGGGCATGCTGAACCCTGGAATACGAATAAATCTGTTTCTGACACGGTATTTTTACAATCTATGGTCGCATTTACCAATAAAAAACGGCCTGGAGCGAATCGCCATTCAACTCCCAGGCCGGCAGGTGCTCCCGCACCCATGAACAGGATAGCGCATAAACAGCTCGCAAGCCAACGTCTAAAGCAGGCTTTTATCATAATCACATATGAAAGCTGTCTCCATCCCCAGTCCGTTGCCGTATCTAGCCCAGATACCCGATTCCCGCGAGTACTTGAAAACCCATCATCGCTGGCAAGACCTGCTGCTGATC